>CALGXJ010000060.1 GCA_937936035.1 Eximiradius proteiniborus | reverse complement strand
AAATCTGCATGATGAACATGATATTGAACTATCATTTCCTGACGTGTCGCGCCATAATTATATCCAGCTCTGAGTGCACGCAGGTTTGCTTCTAATATCTGTGGTTTATTTGCAAATTTATCTTTTAACCATTTTTCTGTCAAGTCCAAAGGACGATTAAACAGCCAATAGATAAAACCAAGTGCAAAGATATTCTTTGTCCTTTCTACGGCTTTCGGGGATATTCCTAAATCTGCAAGTTCTTGTTTCATCATCTCGCTCATATTTATCTTTATGAGCTGATATTTGCTCAAAGAACCATCTTCAAGTGGATTGCTGTCATATTTTGCCAACTTTAGGTTTTTTTCACCAAAACCAGCAGTATTTGCTATAATTATTCCATTCTCACGAACATTTGGTAGATTAACCTTCAGCGACGAAGCATTCATACATACAAGTACGTCGATCTTATCACCAATTGTGTTTACTTTTTTCGAACCGAAATGAATTTGGTAGGCACTTACGCCATATAATGTGCCTTCGGGGGCACGTATTTCTGATGGATAATCAGGAAATGTATTTACACTATTCCCGACTGTTCCAGCTGTGTTGGAAAATTGAGTTCCCACAAGCTGCATCCCGTCGCCAGAGTCTCCAGCGAAGCGAATTGTTACCTTATCAAGGTATTCTACTTTTTTAGACATTTTTTTTCTTTTACTTGAATAACATAATATGGAACATATACTGAGTCTATTTTTTCAATTTTGTTACAATAAAACTTATTTTTATTTTACATAATTAAACTACGAAAATTAAGAAACTTAATGTTAAGAAAAAAGAAAAATAGAATATTATATTAACATTTATCAATTTATTTTAACAATGAATAACATTTTATTAACAGCTTCGACAAGCAAAATTGGTCAAAAATTATCAATTGAACTTGCTCGCAAAGGGTATAATTTAGCCCTTCACTATTTCAAATCAGAAAGCGTTGCAAATGAATTGTTACATAAGTTATCAGATTGCAATATTAACTTCCAACTCTTTAAAGCCGATGCAAGCGACGCTTCCGCAGTGGAACATACCTTCTCCCAAATTATTAATTACTTCGGCGAAATAAACATTTTGATTAATAATATTGGAATTTTCCCTCAAAAACAAAATTTTACAGATATTAAAATTGAAGAATGGAACGAGGTATTCAATATTAACTTGCGAAGTGCCTTTCTGTTTTCTCAGCAGTTTGCCCGACAACCCTTAGCAAAAGGCACAATCATTAATATTAGTTCTGTCGGTGGGCTTGAGCACTGGAAGGGAAGCCTGCTTTATAATGTTTCCAAATCCGCTCTGATTCATTTGACTAAATCGCTTGCTGTTGAACTTGCGCCCCGCATCACAGTTAATTGCATTAGCCCCGGTATTATCAAAGTTGCAGATGAACCTATTTCGGTTACTCACGAAAACATCCCACTGAAAAAATATGGTCGGCCACAGGATATTCTCTCTGCTGTTAATTTCTTTATCGAAAATGAATATTTAACAGGGCAAAATATTATTGTTGATGGTGGGTACTCTTTAATAAGAAAATCGAATTAATTTCGTCAATCATTATCTTATTATTATTTTTTGAGGATTTTATGGCAAACCCTGAAATTATTAACGAAAATACTCCTGAAAAGAAAAAACGTAAGGCAAGAGTTCAAAAAGCTTACGACAATACCGAATTTATCCACAGCCCGGATGGCCGCACCATCAGAATGCTAGCTGAATATCTCTATCCAGAACAATATTTCCGTAAGCACAATATCAGAAACACTATCGTTTTCTATGGTTCTGCAAGAACAATGTCTACTGAAAAATACAAATCCCAGCTCGCTCTTCTGAATAATCTTCTTTCAAATACTGGCGATGAAGAAAGAATTGAAATTGAACATCAAATCGAAGATCATAAAAAATTGGAATTTACTTCACGGATTTACGACGAAGCCGTTGCTCTTGCCGAGATGATAGCCAAATGGTCAGCCAAATTGCCACCTGAGCGTCGTTATTATGTTTGCACCGGCGGCGGGCCCGGTATGATGGAAGCCGCTAACCGTGGTGCTTTCCAGGCTAACCAACCGTCCATCGGACTTAATATTAGTCTACCTTTTGAACAAGAACCAAATATGTATATTTCCGATGAACTTAATTTTGAATTTCACTATTTCTTTATGAGAAAATTCTGGTTTGCTTACCTTGCAAAGGCTATGGTGGCGCTCCCCGGCGGCTTCGGCACATTAGACGAATTGTTCGAAATACTTACTCTCCGCCAAACTCTTAAAATTACCCGTCCACTCCCAATCGTCCTCTATTCTGAAGAATTTTGGAAAAATACTGTTAATTTTGATTACTTAGTGCAAAACAGAATGATTTCCAAAAAAGATTTTGATTTGTTCGTCTACGCTAATTCTCCAAAGGAAGCATTCGATTACTTAGTTGAAAAACTTAATGAAAGTTGGAAATTTTACAAAAAAGAAAGTTAGTAGAAAATTAACACATATAATTTTATATAATACAAGCTATATGTTTATCTTTCAACATATAGCTTTTTTCTTGTTCCTAATAGCTATTAATATAAACAAATAAACAAATTATATTTGTATTGTTTATTAATTTCAATAATTTTGTAAAATCTAATTTTTACAAATGAAGATTTCTTTTTGTATATACATTGTCTATCTAATATTTGAAAAAGATTATTGTAATATATAGCATATTATTTATTTTTTCTTTAGATATTTATTGTCAGAAATTTTTAACCGTTTCTTACAATGAAGAAGATGGTCTTCCAAGTACAACAGTTTATTCTGTAACCCAGGATAATCAAGGTTATATATACTTCACTACTCGCAACGGACTTGCCCGTTACTCCGGTAAAGAATGGAAAACTGATTGGAATACTTTCCAACCTTCTCACGCAGATAAAGCTTATTTTTATAAGGATGAAAATAACGATATATGGATTTTATCCAATTTCGTTAACAAATTGTTATACAAGAAAGAAGGAAAAGATTGGGTTATCAAGGCGGTTATTCCTGAGAAATTCCTTAATCAGGTTGAAAGAAATTATATTCCATTTGCAGTCTCTTCGAGCAAAAATAATTTACGTTTCTTAGCATATAGTAATAAACATTTACTCTACTTCAACAACAATAATTGGAAGAAAATTGACCTTGACACAAGCATTAATGTAAACAAAATAATTGGATATAAAGACGAATTCTTCCTTGCTACAAACAAAGGACTGCTCTTTTTCGATAAAAATCAAAATTTAAGTTATCTTAGTGGTTCCATTCCAAAGCAAGAATTTTTCACTGTTGCTTTGGAAAATCACGAAAACAAAATTAGCAAAATATGGCTTGCGGGCGCTGGCTTCATTGCCTATTATGATTATAAAAATTATAATATTTTTGTTAAATTTGAGCATATTGTTCGAAAAACTAATTCCGAAAATGTAGTCCTTATTCCTGATTACTATAATTCATTGATTTATGGCAGTCTTGCCAATGTTATTGTTGTTGTTAAAGATAATTTAAGAATTATTCCTCTTTCGATAGATGATAATCTAAAAGATAACTCCGCAAACGATATTTTTATCGATCACGAATATAATATCTGGATTTCTAACGACAGAGGAGTTACCAAAATCCCTTCTTTAAGGTTTATTAACTATGATAAATCAAGCGGTTTTTTAGAAAGCGAAGTTACAAGCATTGTCGAGAATAATGGAATTCATTATTTAGGGCATAACTCGGGGATTTCTATCGCTCTTCAAAATTATAAAATCGTACATTTAAAATTTGATAATCCATCTACCGTAACTCGTGTGATGGATATGGATGTTTCCCCATTTGGTGAAATCTACGTTGCTGCAACCGATAAAGGGCTTCTAAAAATCACAAAAGATCATAGATTAATTAAAACGAACTTTTTAAGCAAAGATTTGGTTCAAAGCGTTGTCTTCGATAAACAAGGAAATATTTACGTAGCAACAAATTTCGGAGTCTTTTCCAAATCAATAAACTCTTCTGAATTTAAATTAGTCTATAAAAGCAGTTCTCAAATTCGTAAGTTGTTTGTTGATCAAAATGATTTTGTTTGGTTGTCCACTATTACAGATGGAGTTATTAAAATTCATAATAATTCCATTCAGTCATTCAAAGGTGATAATGCTTACGCAAACTCTACTACTGCAATTAACTTTGATATTCATGATACTGTTCTTGTTGGAACAAAAAAAGGAATTTATTACGTTGCCCAAAACAAGCTGAAACCCTACTGGTTGAAAATTGATAGACCTGTCTATTTCATCAAAAAATATTTTGACTGTCTCTGGATTGGCACAGATGCAGGTGTTTTCCGCTGGGATGGCAATAATTTAGCTCAATTTGGCACTAAACAAGGGCTTTCAGGTTTCGAAACTAATCGTGATGCCTGCTATTTAGATAAATTTGGTATACTTTGGATAGGCACTAATGGAGGTCTTACACGTTATAACTTCCACTTTGATAATCTACCCATTCCAAAACCAATTATTAAAATTAATAGTATTAATTATAATTTATCTGAATATATATTTATTAACAACCAGCAACAAAAAATCACTCTCCCGTCGAACCCTTTTAACGTTACTTTTTATATTGATGTATTATCTTTCATTGATGAACGATATAATACAATTCAATATAAATTAGAAGGTTTTGATAGTGACTGGTTCGATTTCCAGAAAAATATTACTTCTAATTTTCTTTACAGAAAACTCCCTCATGGCAGCTATCGTTTAAAGTTGCGTGCCAAAAATGCTATCGGTATTGTTTCAGACGTGATTTCTTCTCCGCTAATCATTGTTGAAATGCCTTACTACCTTTCTCCAATTTTTATTTTGCTTGTTGTCATTATTATTTTAGTTGTTATATACCTTATTATCAAATATATCTCAAATTGGCAATATAGAAAAAAATTAGAAGAAGAAGTAAAATCCCGTACAAAGGAATTATTAGAATCCCAAACCCGTTACAAACAAATGTTTGTCGATAACAACGCGTTCATGATTTTCTATCATCCACAAACAGGAATTATCTTGGAGGCTAACCCATCAGCTCTGAATTATTTCGGAATTACAGAAAGCGATATTGGCAATATTACTATTTTTGAACTTCTTTCAGATAAAGTTGAAAATAAAGAGGAACTCTTAAATTATCTTGTCGAACAAAAAGAATTTGAGACTAGATATAAAACCGCTAATAATGAAGTCCGTAACGGTATAATTTATCAAAGTAAAATTAATTTATCTGACGATATGTTTATCTACGCCATTATTCAGGATATTACCGAGAAAAAAATCGCCGAAAGCGAACTTCGTATATTAAACGAAGAATTGGAAAAAATTGTAAAAATTCGAACAGCTGAATTAGAAAAAGTACTGACAAATTTAAAATTAGAAATTCAAATTCGCGGAAAAACAGAAAGAGAACTTTTCGAAGCTAACGAAAAACTATTGGCTGCACTCGAAAGAGAAAAAGAATTAGGTGAGCTCAAGTCTCGTTTCATCTCTATGGTTTCCCACGAATACCGAACGCCACTTACTGTAATTTTGTCCTCTGCTTATTTGATTAAAGAAAGCTTAAAACGCGGGCTCGACGATGAGGTCGATAGACACTTGCATAAAATTCATCACTCTGTTACTGTTATGTCCCGATTGCTGGAAGATGTCCTCACTTTCGAAAAAGCCGAAGAAGGTCTGCTCGAAGTTCGCCCTACTGAATTTGATCTCCAAGAGTTCCTTCTCGATATTATTGAAGAAGCAAAAATTAACGACCAAAAGCAGCACAATATTTCATTAAATATGCCAGAAGATAACTACTGGATAAACTCTGATAGGTACCTTCTCAAACAAATCATTTCTAATCTGCTTAATAATTCTATCAAGTACTCTCCTGATGGCACTTATATCGATATTGACTGCCGGATACAAGACGACTTCATTCATTTCCTTATCAAAGATGAAGGAAAAGGTATTTCCGACGAAGATTTAGAAAATGTTTTTGAACCTTTCTATCGTAACAAAAAAACTATCGGTATTACACCTGGCATAGGATTAGGTCTGGCTATTACAAAAAGATGTGTCGAATTGCTAAATGGGGAAATTGAAATAAATAACAAATTAGACAAAGGCGTTATCTTCAAGATTACAATTCCTCTTGTTCAAAAATCTGATGTATAAGCAACTTTTTTGTTTTTCATTCGTTATTATTTTAATTGATAAAATAAACATAGGAAAATGATGAAATTTCGTTTTTTGATATTATCGTTTTTAGTTTTTTCAATCGGTGGTTTGCTTGCTAATTCACAGACTAAAATTGTTATGCAACCCGGCGAGGAATTAGAATATGAAGTTTCTTTCTTCAATGTCAAACTAGGTAAAATTAAAATTGTAACCGAACAAATTGCTGATTATCGTGGCTTCCAGGTCTATAGAGCAAAATCTTTTATGGAATCATACTCAGGTATTCCTTTCGTTGATTTGAAAGCATCCTATTCAAGCTGGATAGATACAACTATTTCTTTTTCCCATAGGTTCGAAGGTTCGTTGAAACTTGACGCCGATAGATGGGCTTTTCAGAAAATTCTCTTCAATTACGACGAAAATATGATTTACAACGAAAAATACGAAGATAGAGTTTTAATCGAAAAATTAAACACTCATACCACAAAAAAAATTAACGATGGGCTGTCGCTGTTCTTTTTAGCCCGCCAATACACCAATATGAAACGCAGTGTCAAAGTTCCCACTCTTATGGACACAAAAATTGGTACTACATACCTTAATTTTCACGGAAAAAAAGAAAACGTTCAGATACCAGCTATTAAATATCCTGTCAAAACTCTTTACTTCGATGGTAGAGCTGATTGGGAAGGTGTTTACGGGCTCTCGGGTAAATTTGAAGGTTGGTTCAGCGACGACGATGCTCGCGTCCCTATCCGTGCTAAAATGAATGTTTACGTCGGTAATGTTGTTATCGAACTTATTAGGTGGAAGCGCAACGGGTGGACACCGCCTCGTGGCGGATAATTTTTTTTTGCATTTTATCTTAAAAGTATTAATTTTATGTTTGTTTTGTTCAATTCTCTATGGAGTTTTATGGAGC
>CALGXJ010000059.1 GCA_937936035.1 Eximiradius proteiniborus | reverse complement strand
TGCATCAATATCGGAGATTGACGAAATTGCACCTTATATAAACAATATGCCAATTCCAACAGAAATTTTCATCAAAGAACACACTGTTTATGAAGAAGACAATAGAAATTTCATAGAGATTTATGGAACAAATAATTTTGTTGATAAGCCACACAAATTATTTTTGGATGCAAAGAACTTAGGAATTTTAAAAAAATCAAATCATTGGATAATAAAAGTTCAGATATTGGAAGAAAACAGATTGTTATTGAAGGAAATCGTTCAGTCAAAGCCGTGGATTAGTTATCCGTATGTTTTATCATTAGATGATAGAATAAAAATTTTGAACTTTCACGTTCCAATGGCTTGGATAGCTGTACTGGCGTATTTTATTTCAATGTTTTTTGCGGCGAAGTATTTAAGAAGGAAAGAAATAAATGATGATGTGATGGCGGCAACATCTGCTTCGTTAGGAACTCTTTTTGCTATTCTTGCTACGGTTTCGGGTTCGGTATGGGCAAAATTCAATTGGGGAAGCTTTTGGAATTGGGATCCGAGAGAAACGTCGATTTTTATACTATTATTGATATATTTTGCATACTTTGCTTTACGTGGGAGCATTGAGCGAGAGGATATCCGGGCAAAAGCATCGGCTGTATATTCAATAATAGCTTTCGTTACAGTGCCTTTCCTTGTATTTGTACTACCAAGGATAACAGCAGGACTTCATCCAGGTTCGCAAGGCGGAGGGATGAGCGGACCAATATTAAGCACACAAAAAGGGATGCTTGATTCATCATTAATGTTTTCGTTTTCTTTGTGTGTTATTGGTTTTACTCTGATTTTCTTCTGGATGCTAAATGTGAATTACAGAGCAAACATAATAAAGAAAAGTGTGGAGGAATAATATGGAACAATTTTTTCACGATAATTCGATATTCATTGTACTTACCATAGTCCTGATTATTATTTTAGGAATAGGTATGTATATGTTCTCAATAGACAGGAAACTTTCAAAAATTGAAAAAAGATGCAAAGAATATGTTGAACAAAATACTATTGATTGACAATGCAACACGACCGAGAACAAAAATATAAAGATGAGATAGCAGAGCTTAAAAGAAAAATCTTAATTTTAGAAGATAAATGCAATGAGGTCTTGCAAAATGCAGAGATGGCAGTTGTGGAAACTCGTGGAGATATGAGAATAATTAATGCAGAAGGTGCAATTGATTTAATATTTGAAGAAGCCATCGATGATTTTGAACGTGGTGAAAATCTTTTGAAAGTAATTTATAAAATAACCCACAACACCAAAGCAACAAGCAAAGAACTGCCCAATAGCACTGAACAAGGAGATTCAATCGAAGAATTGATTAACAAATTTGTTGAAGGAACACTTGAAGAAAAAGTAATACGAATTGTCGGCGAAAAGGAAAGCGGAGAAATTTTTTTATTAACCTGGAAAATAAAGAGATTAGGCAAGAACTTTAAATCATTTTTTAAAGTAATCCCAACAAATCAAATTATTAAATCCGCACAGGATAAGCATATCGAAGAAATCAATGAAATGAGAAAAGTTGTGCGGGACACACTTAATATAATCGAAGAGGGAGTTTTTATTCTTAATATGAAGAATGAAATCGAGTTTATGAATAATTCAGCAAAGAGATTTTTTTTCAGCAGTAATATTAATTTACTTAAAACAGCACCAATTGAAGGAAGATTATATAATGAAATTTTTATTAATGAAAGCGTCGATGAAATAAAGTATAGAATTGAGCAAAATGCAAAATGTATATCATCTAAAAAGCCTGTTAAATTTGCAGTAAAAAATAATGACCAACAAGTTGTTTTTACAATTTTCCCGAATTTTAACCACAGAAAAGAAGTGATTGGAACAATTACAATAATCAAAGATGATCTTCCAATTTTTTCCGCAAATTCGCCAAAAGATGAAATTGAAAAGCTCTCGAAGGCTCTAAAATATTATTCTCAAATTGCAAAGCAATCCGAAGTAAGACTTGTGGAATTAGAAAACAATCAAAAATGGTTAATGAATAAGAATACAGAATATCAATCGTTGATCAGGTCGCTTAGCACATTTTTGGATAATATCCCTGCACCGATAGCAATTTTATCGCTTCCATCAAGAAAATATGAATATGTGAACAATTCTTTTGTGCAAAAATTTAGTATTCCTAAGGAACAAATAAAAGGGAAAACAGACGAAGACATTTTTAGAAGTGAAGATGCGGATGCATTTGATACTAAAACAATCGAAGCAATAGAAACAAAGGAAATAGTAAAGGTATCCACACCTAATTTTTATGCCAAACAGGTTGTATTAGTAAATTCCAGCAATAAACCAACTAATATTATCAGGATTTTTCTTTAAAATTAGTTTCAGCTAATCATCAAAAACGTACAAGTCAAAAATTAATTTGGTAGCTTACTCGTCAATTGGAAATAAACTAAGGAGTAATATGTAGCAGTTCAAGACCACTGTTCTATTTTTTAAGGGGAAAATTAAATGAAAAAAGGAAAAATCCTGTGGATTGACGATGAGATCGAATTATTGAAGCCACATATTATTTTATTAAATCAACGTGGTTTTGAAACAGAGACGGCAACAAATGGCGAGGATGCAATAGAAATGGTTCGCCGAACGCATTATGATTTGATTTTTTTGGACGAAATGATGGTAGGAATAAGCGGCCTTGAAACGTTATCACGGATAAAAGAGATTGATTCGACAACTCCAATTGTAATGGTTACAAAGAATGAAGCAGAAAGCGTAATGGAAGAGGCAATTGGAAAGAAGATAGACGATTATCTAACAAAGCCAGTAAATCCTACGCAAATTTTACTTGCCTGCAAAAAATTCATCGAAGGGGAACGCATCGAAAAAGAAAAGTTCACACAAGACTACCTATCAGGATTTGCACAGCTTTCGATGAAGATGCTCGAACCGCTAAATTGGGGCGATTGGAGAGATATATATATTCAGTTGGTAAACTGGTCGATAGAACTCGATAGACATAACGAAGAGGGATTAATTCAAACTTTACAAGACAAGTGGCGAGAATGTAATACGGAATTTTCAAAATTTGTCGAGAATAATTATATTGATTGGATTAATCACCCAAATGACAAACGAAATGATGATTATCCAGTATTATCGCCACACGTATCGGATTATTATGTGCTTCCGCATCTTCGGGAAGGCAAAAAAGTATTTTATTTTGTAGTTGATTGTATGAGATTAGACCAATGGTTGATGATGAAAGAACTACTTCAACCATATTATACATTCAAAACAAATTATTATTCTTCAATTCTTCCGACAGCTACTCCCTATGCCCGCAATTCAATATTTGCAGGGCTATACCCTATTGACATAAAAAAATATTTTCCACAATGGTGGAATGTTGATTCGAACACAGAAGACCATAAGCAAAACGCATATGAAAAAGAATTACTCGAAACCTGGCTCGAGCGAAGAAGGATTAAAACGAATGGAAGAGTTGGTTTTATTAAAATTTTCGATACAGATTTTGGTAGAAAAATCGAACGTGAAATAAATGATTATGTTGATAACAGCATAACAGCAGTTGTAATAAATGCAGTGGATATGATTGCTCATAGTCGTTCGGATTATGCAATTCTGAAAGAAATTGCCCCAGACGAAGCTGCATATAGAAGCCTGACAAGTTCGTGGTTCAGGCATTCAAGTTTATTCGGGATATTAAAATCATTATCGGAAAGAAAAGATATTAAGATAATAATAACAACCGACCACGGATCGATACGTTGTATGCGAGGAGTAAAGGTATTGGGCGATAGAGATACATCAACTAATTTGCGATACAAATTTGGGAAAAACGTTAAGGCAGATAAGCGGCATGCTATGCAAATTCCTGACTTGACTAAATATAAAATTCCATCATTAGGTATTTCTGTAAATAATATTATTGCCAAAGAAGATTACTATTTCGTTTATCCAACTGATTATCATCAATATTTGAACAGATACAAAGATAGTTTGCAGCACGGTGGTATTTCACTTGAAGAAATGATAGTTCCAATAATTGAATTAGAACAGAGATAATCTGTTTGCAATTTTATGCTTTATTTGTATATTTGAAGAATGGAAACACAAACTTATACAACAAAGAGTGAAGCTGAAACAATAGAGCTAGGAAGAAGCTTCGCAGAAAATTTGAAAAAGGGCGACGTGGTTCTTTTTTATGGCGATATTGGAGTAGGAAAAACCGAGTTTATTAAGGGCATTTGTAAATATTTCAATGTTGAAGAAATTGTTACAAGTCCTACATTTACAATAATTAATCAATATAATGGTATGCTAAATGGCGAAGAGATTGTGATATTTCACATTGACTTATACAGAGTGAAAGAAAAGAAGGAACTGTTGGAAATTGGGTTTGAAGAATGTTTATACTCAGCGGATTCAATAAAGCTTGTCGAATGGGCAGAAAATTCTTTTGAAATAGTAAAGTTTGTTAATTATAGAATACTAATTAAAGCTGATTTCGAAAATGTAAATGAGAGATTAATAGAAATCACATCTGAAAACTAGTTGTTTGTTTTTTATAAAAAAAGGTTGTCAAGAGGACAACCTTTTTCTTTATAATTTTAGTGAAATACCTAATTCATCGAGCTGAGACTGGTCTACTTCGGATGGAGCACCATCCATAAGTGACAAACCAGTAGTTGTTTTTGGGAAAGCAATAACATCACGAATATTGTCTGTTCCTGTTAAAATCATCACTAATCTATCCAAACCGAGAGCTATTCCACCATGAGGTGGAGCACCGAATTTGAGAGCCCTAAGTAAAAATCCGAATTTATTTTCGGCAGATTGCTCGTCTAGTCCAATTAGTTCAAACAATTTTTTCTGTATTTCTCCATCGTGAATACGAATGCTACCACCCCCAACTTCGGAACCGTTAATAACTAAATCATACGCTTTAGCACGGACTTTATCAGGAGAAATATCTAAAAGCGGAATATCTTGGTCCATTGGTGAAGTAAACGGATGATGCATCGCAATGTAGCGATTAGCTTCCTCATCAAATTCAAGCAACGGAAAATCAACAACCCAGTGGAAACTGAAATTATCTTTTACAGAATCCAAAATCCCTGTTCTACGAGCAATTTCTAATCGCAAAGCACCCAAAATTGTCAATGTTCTATATTTTTTGTCGGAAGAAATCAGTATTAGGTCGCCTTCTTCTGCATCAAGTACAGTTTTGATTGATTTTATTTCGTTTTCTGATAAGAATTTGGCAATTGGAGAATTAATTTCACCATTTTGGAAAAATTTAATGTAAGCAAGACCTTTCGCCCCATATTTTTTAGCAAACTCAGTAAGTTCATCAATTTGTTTTCGAGAAAAGTCTGAGCATTTCTTTGCATTGATAGCGTAAATTTTGCCACCGTTTTGAAGAGTTTCAGCAAAAACTTTAAATTCAGAATTGAACACAACATCAGATAAGTCTCTAATTTCCATACCGAAACGCAGGTCTGGCTTGTCGCTACCGAAGCGTGTCATAGCTTCTTCGTAGCTCATTTTAACAAAAGGTGTTGGAATTTCGATATTTAGAACTTCTTTCCATACCCGAGCTATGTATTTTTCAATAAGAGACAGGACATCATCTCTATCAACGAAAGACATTTCAACGTCAATTTGAGTGAATTCAGGTTGGCGGTCTGAGCGGAGGTCTTCATCCCGGAAGCATTTAACAATTTGCATATATCTATCGAAGCCTGAAATCATCAAAATTTGCTTATAAATTTGAGGAGACTGGGGCAAAGCATAAAATTTACCTTTGTTTATTCGGCTGGGAACAAGAAAATCCCGGGCACCTTCAGGGGTAGATTTCATCAAAACAGGAGTTTCAACTTCAACAAAATCATTTTCAAAAAAGTAATTGTGAGTGATATGGTATAATTTGTTACGGACTATAAAATAGTTCTGCATAATCGGACGACGCAGGTCAAGATAGCGATAGCGAAGTTTTATTTCTTCGTTAGTCCCGATATTGTTTTTAATTTCAAAAGGTGGCACTTCTGATTTATTAATTATGCCAAAATCATTTGTAAGAATTTCGAACAAACCGGTTGGAATATTTGGGTTTGGATTTTCCCGTTTTCTGACAACTCCTTTAAGCCAAATAACATATTCTGAACGAAGTTCTTTTGCTCGTTCGGCAAGTTCCGGATTTTTTTCCGGTTCGATTACAGCCTGAACTAATCCGTATCTATCACGAACATCGAAAAATATCATTCCTCCCATATTTCTAACAGTATCGACCCAACCGTTAATGACAACTTCATTATTTAGTTGAGAGTCGGATATTTCTCCACATTTAATATTTCTTTTGCACCAATTCATAATTACACCAAGTGATTTAATAAAGATTATTAAATTAACTAAAATTCAAGTTTTTTCAAAAAATTTTGTATTTATCAATAATTTTGTTAATTTTGTGATTCTTAAAGAAATTTTTCGGGTCAAGCCCCTAACAGCTAAGAGTTGCCAAACCCCGCCAGGTCCGGAAGGAAGCAACGGTAGGCAAAATCTTAGAGTGTTCAGGTAAGCTTGGCCTTATTTTTTATCCATTTTTTTCATCTATCAAATCAAGTAAAATTAAAATTGTATTAATTTTTACTCATAAAATAATAAATCGAGGATTAATTCTTTATTAGCAATACGTAATTGTATTTTTTCACAAAGGGGTTCTTATGAAACTTTCTAAAATTTCAATTGCAACAATTGCAACATTATTAATTGCAAATTTTGGTTTGTTTGCTCAAAGCGATGCATTTAGTATTAAATTTACGGGATTTATTAAAACTGATGCATTTTATAACACACGAAATATGGTTTCAATAAGAGAGGACCACGTGACATTGTGGCCAAGCAATAAGAATTTAGACAAAAATGGTGAAGATTTGAATGAAGTTGGTAATTTCCACATACTTTCTATTCAAACAAGACTGGGAGCTAAAATTGATGGACCTGGGATTTTTGGTGGCAGAGCCTCGGGATATATAGAAACTGAATTTTTAGGTACAACAGAGGCCGACATTAATTCATTAAGACTTCGTCACGCATATGTTGATTTGATTTTTGATAATACAACTATACGTGCAGGACAATTTTGGCATCCAATTTTTGCAACAGAGAATTATCCAGATGTATTAAATTTCAATACCGGTGTTCCATTAATTCCGTTCAATCGTTCACCACAAATAAAATTAACTCAAAAATTTGATAATCTAAGTATATTTGCTGCTATTAATACTCAACGTGATTTTACAATTGATGGTCCTGACGGGTATTCGAATAAGTATGTAAGGAACTCAGGAATTCCAGAGGCAAGTTTTGGTATTAATTACTCTACACCTCAATTTTATGCAGGAGTAGCTGCTTCGGCAAAGACATTCCGTCCTTTTACATTCTATTCAGTTGGAACAGACAAATATAAAAATGAAGACAAGGCAACAACATTTTCAGCAAGTGCCAATATAAAAGTAAAAATCGATAAATTCCAGATAAAGGCACAGGGAAATTATTTCCAAAATGGGACTGATTTCCTTACAATCGGAGGATATGGGATAAAATCGATTGATAATGTAAATCATAAATATGAATTCACTCCAATTTCATCTGTAGCAGGCTGGATGGAACTTATGTATAAAGACGAATGGGAATTTGGTATTGTTGGCGGATATTTACAGAATTTTGGCGCAGCTGACGACATTGCTCCTTCGGGGAGCGTTTACGGGCGTGGTCTTGACATAGAAAAGATCATCAAAGTTTTCCCACGAATTGCTTATAATTACAACAAAACAAAAATTGGATTTGAAACTGAATGGACATCTGCTTACTATGGAAAAAAGATTTCTCCAGCCAATAAAAAAGTGCAAGATTCTGAAGCAGTTAATAGTTTAAGATTTTTGTTAGTTTTTTACTTGTTCTTTTAGTTAAAATTGCTTACAGTATGGAGAGTGTCAAGTCATTTGGCACTCTCTTTTTTTATTTACCTATAATTATTTCGTGAAAATGTTGTAATAGTTCACTAGTCAGTTGCTGGTTGAAATACAATACCAAAAAGTTATCTTCGCTTGAATAGTTAATTGCAAATGTAAGATTTTTCGAATTTAGAAATTCTATAATTTTCATTAATAACACACTATTAACATTGGCGATAGCAACATAAGATGTTGGTTTTGAGCGATTTAACAACAGAAGATCAGAGTCGTTTTCAATGCTGTCGTTATAACAAATAATCGGAGTGCTTACATCAGTATATCCGGGGTCAATTATCGTAGATCGAGAACGATTAAG
>CALGXJ010000058.1 GCA_937936035.1 Eximiradius proteiniborus | reverse complement strand
CATTCTAAAATTTCGCAATAGAATAAACAAAAGTATTTTCTTTAAAAAAAACAGGCTGCCCGGAATTACGAGGCAGCCTGAATTGTTTATATGAGTATTTTATGCTAATTTTTCGAATCTTGCCTGGAAGAAACGCAGGTAGCGTGGTTCATAAACCATCTTCAAACCCTTAGCTGATTTTCTGTGTTCATACAGTTCAGCAACTGAATAAGCAACAACATCAAGATGAGCCTGAGTATATACGCGACGAGGAATAGTGAGGCGAACAAGTTCAAGTTTAGGTTTGTATTCTTCGCCTGTTTCTTTGTTTCGACCAGCAGAAACAATACCACGTTCCATACCGCGAACACCAGAATCAACATAGAGGTCGGCTGCAAGTGCCTGTGCCGGATATTGTTCTTGTGGGATGTGTTCGTAGAAGCGTTTTGCATCAAGGAAAATAGCGTGTCCGCCAAATGGTTTTACCATCGGGATATTGTATTCGTCGAGAAGTTCGCCAAGGTAGTGAACCTGTTTTATGCGGGATGCCATATAATCATCCTGAATTGCTTCTTCCATACCGCGTGACATTGCTTCCATATCGCGACCAGCAAGCCCGCCATACGTATGCAAACCTTCATAAACTACTACCATATTACGGAGTTCTTCGAACAAATCCCAATCATTAACTGCAACAAATCCACCAATATTTACAAGCAAGTCCTTCTTGCCGCTCATTGTTGCACAATCGGAATAAGAGCAGAACTCTTTCAGAATTTCTGCAATTGGTTTATCCTTGTAGCCTTCTTCTCTTTGCTGAATAAAGTAAGCATTTTCCATAGCGCGAGTAGCGTCGAGCACAACTTTGATTCCGTGTTTGTTGGCAAGTGCGTAAACTTCTTTGATGTTTGCCATCGATACCGGCTGACCGCCAGCCATATTAACAGTTGCACCAACAGTTATATACGCAACTTTATCAGCACCAACTTTTTTGATTAAGTCTTCGAATTTCTGCAAATCAACATTACCTTTGAACGGATGATTTGATTGCGAATCGTGAGCTTCATCTATAATTACATCAACGAAAGTGCCACCGGCAAGCTCCTGATGCAAACGAGTAGTTGTAAAATACATATTACCAGGAACATACTGACCTGGCTTAATCAAAGCTTGCGACAAAAGATGCTCTGCACCACGACCTTGATGAGTTGGAACTAAATATTTATAACCATAATATTTTTGGACATTTGATTCAAGATAATAAAAGTTCTTGCTTCCAGCATAAGCTTCATCGCCAAGCATCATTCCAGCCCATTGATAATCGCTCATTGCGTTTGTACCGCTGTCGGTCAGCAAATCAATATAAACATCTTCCGAGCGAAGCAAAAATGTGTTGTAACCAGCTTCACGAATACATTTTTCACGATATTCACGAGTAGTAACCTTCAATGGTTCTACAACCTTAATTTTGTAAGGTTCTGCCCAGGGTCTGCGTGTAAATTTCATCGTTTTTTCCTTTAATTTATAAACTACAAAAACAAGTTAATTAAATATTTATATTTTTATAAGTCTTACAAAGATAGTCAAATAGATAAAAAAAACAAAATTAAGTATAAAATTATCTTATTGTTCTTTCGAAATATTAAGCAAATTGAACGACAATCCAACAGCAAAACTAAAATAGCTATCAAACATACGAATCTTCCTATTGAGCATTGGCGAAGGTTCGTCGAGCACTTTTTTAGCTCGCTTGAAAATGTCAATATTTTTAGGGAAATAGGAATAATCTAATTGAAAAATCAGACTTCCAAGAAAAAAAGATTCCGGATATTCATCGAATCCAAGTTCCAAACCACTGTAAACATTCAGCCCGGGAACAATCTCCAATTCATTGTAAAGAGTGGAGCTTACGCGCTTGTCCAAAGCATAGTTCGAGCGAACAGTTTCTCGCCATCGAGTCTGCTGCATCATTGCTCCGACGCCTGCCCCCGCATAAGACCTAAACTGCTTGTCGTGCGGGATAAACTCTACCTTCAACAAAATCGGAATTCTATTGAACGATATTTCGTTTGTATGGCTCCGTGTGATATATGTTCCTAAAGTCCAGAATTCATCAAAATAAGTATATTTAACAAAACTTGAAGCAATCGCCAGCCGCAACTTTGGCATAATCCAGCTCTTGTATTCAATCAGTATAGTTGGGCTTGCCGAAAAATCCTGAACGTTGCCGCCAAATCCTTTGTTGTAGAGCTCGATAAATTTATCAGCGTTTTGTCCTAAATCCCACCCAATCCCGGCAAAAATAATCGGCTTGAATTTGTCTTCGGTAAATCTATCCAGCACTATTTCGCTATTTGATTGCGAAACTAAGCAAACAATAAAACAAAATATTATCAATAAGTTTTTCATCAATTATTACATTTTAAAAAGAAAATCGAACCAACCACCGAAATTAATTGAAAACTCTGTCAATTCGTTTGTTGGTTTGCCGTTACGCCAAAAAGCATATTTATTGCTGCCCTGGTTGTTCTTCAGGTAGCGGCTCTCAAGCCGAATATATGAGTTCGCACTTGGTTTGTATTCAACACCAACAGTAAAATCAAAACCTTCAACATTTAAATTATAAACATTTTCAGTTTCTGAAAAATACGAAACTCTTGCTGAATTGCTGAATTTTTCATTTATTGAATACTTGTAAGCTAAGAACCCACTTTTCATTGTTCCAGAAGAGCCTTTGTAGGAATTTTCGAGAGTTGCGTAATCAATTTGTCCAAGCAAATCTAAACTTTTGCTCAATTTCGAATTGACTATTACATTATGATATGTATGCAACCGGCTTTTTTTACCTTCGGGTTCTTCGTTGCCAAACATATTATTGTAAGCAACAGAGAAATTCTCCAAAGCATAGTTAAAAGCAAAGGCAATTGTTTTGTTTTTGTTGTTATCTTCGAAGAGATGATTGCCGTTTATTAAATATGCAGCAGCAGAAAAATTGTTTGTCAGTTCATATTGAAGCATAATGCCGGTCTGATATGTCGGTTCAAAAAATGTAGTCGCAGAATGTGAAGAGAGAAAATTGTTGCGTGGGTGAGTTGTTTCGCCACCTATGTGTGTCGAAAAAATGCCGGCACCAAGCCACAATCTATTTGCTAAACGATATTCAATATTTGCTTGCTGAATATTTTTGGGTTCTTGAAAATAAATATTTTTCGGAATATCGCCTTCCTGCAAAGCAAGAGTAGCACGGATATCATCATCCGTAAAATTGAATTTCAGATAGGCAATATTCAATCCAAAAGTTTCCCTACGGTGGTTAATTGAAGAAAACAAGTCGAATTCCTTGTCCAGATTATCTGTGCAATAATATGAATCAACATAGCCGAAAACAGAAAATTTTGTACTACCTGCAAATAATTGGTTCGCAAAAATTAAAAAAAATATAAATATTTTGAACTTTCTCATATTTTTCCTTATTTTATTATCAATAAAGTTGCAAAAATACGTTTTCAAAATCAAAGCAAAAAAAAATTAAATTAAATTAAATTAATCAAAAATTTAATAAATATTAATAGTAATATTTAATCCAATTTAATAAATTATATTTAAAAAATATGTGAAATTCAACAACATAAAATATGCAAAAAATCTTAATTATAGACGACGCCGAATTCATTCTTGAAAGCACATCAACACTGCTTCGGTTTGAAGGCTACGAAGTTTACACTGCAAATGACGGGAAAACCGGTATTCAGACTGCACTCGAAATAAAACCAGATTTAATTCTTTGCGATATTTCTATGCCGGGGATTGATGGATTTCAGGTACTTTCTAAAATCCGGGAAACGCCGGAAATTGCTACTGTTCCTTTCATATTCCTTACGGCTTTCACCGAAAAACAAAATATGCGTCTCGGTATGGAAAAAGGTGCAGACGATTACTTAGTGAAGCCATATACTCGGGACGAACTTATCTCAGCACTCGAAGCACAATGGAAAAAATTCAAAAACATTGAACGTCAGGTGCAGGAAAAAATCGAAGAGGTTGGAAGAAATTTAAATTATGCATTGCCCCACGAATTCCGGACTGTGCTCAATCAAGTGATTGGATCGGCAAAATATTTAACGACAAACGCCGATGATATAACAAAAGATGAAATAATTGAGCTTGGCAATGATATTATCCATTCTTCCCAAAGACTGATGAAAATCACTGAAAACTTCCTTGTATTCATTCGCATAGAATCATTTGCATCTAATCCCGAAAAAAGACGTCGTTTGCGTGAATCACGCACTGATGAACCTGCCGCTATGCTTGTCGATATTGCATCGCTGCTTGCCGCTAAATATGATAGATACGACGATATTGATATAGAAGGAATTGCTGAAAATATCTACATCGAAATTGCAACAGATAGTTTTCACAAAATCATTGATGAATTAATCGACAACGCCTTTAAGTTTTCAGAAAAAGGCAAGAAAATCAAAATCACTATCGCTGCAAATGATGATAAGTTCTACGCAAGCATAATCGACCAGGGACGTGGGATGAAACAAGAGCAAATCGAGAACATTGGTGCATACCGTCAGTTTGAGCGTCAAATTTATGAGCAGCAAGGAGTTGGCTTGGGGCTTATTATCGCAAAGCGACTTGTTGAATTGCACGATGGCGAATTCAGCATTTCAAGCGAATCAGGAGTGGGAACTAATGTATCATTTAATTTGCCAGCTAAGCCCGTCTCTCATACGTAATTAATTGTAAACAGAGAAATGTTGTTATTCCTCTAAGCTTTTGCATATTAATTATACTCGTCTATTTCTTTTTTATTAAGTGATCATTTTTATTTTATTTTATTAATAATCTTAATTAAAGTAAATTTGTATTTTATTTTTTACATTTTGTTAATTTTATGAAAATTAGTGGTTTTTCATTTGTTCGCAACGGAAGCAAACTATATTATCCCGTCAAAGAGTCAATTGAATCGATGTTGCC
Organism: Eximiradius proteiniborus; assembly: GCA_937936035.1. Taxonomy (GTDB): domain Bacteria; phylum Bacteroidota; class Ignavibacteria; order Kapaibacteriales; family UBA2268; genus JAKIZO01. The sequence goes on along the minus strand of CALGXJ010000058.1, from coordinate 17,741 downwards.
ATTGTGCGACGAAATATATGTAGCAGTAGGGCAAGGCGACCCCGACGACACTTCGCGCGAAGATATTGCATCAATCGGTAGCGACAAAATACACATTATCGATACAGTCTGGGACGAGCGTTATATGGTGCGTGGTGCTATCCACGCAATACAAACAGACATTGCAATGAAAGCCAGCTCGGGCGATTGGCTACTGTATCTGCAAGCCGATGAACTGATACACGAAAAAGATGTGCCCGAGATACGCCGCCGATGCGAGCAATTGCTCGATAATCCGGAAATCGAGGGGCTTCTCTTCGATTATTATCACTTCTGGGGTGATTATTTTCACTACCATAATTCCCACGGCTGGTATAAAAATGAGATCAGAATAGTCAGGAACCTGCCCGAAATTCACTCGTGGCAAAGTGCCCAATCATTCCGCTATTTCGATTATTATGAACGCCCGCACCAACGCGAAGGCACCCGCAAACTCCGCGTTGCAAAAGTCAATGCTCATATTTACCACTATGGGTGGGTGCGTCCGCCACACCTTATGCAAAGCAAAAGCAAAGCAATCGACACAAATCACAAAGGTGCCGCAAAAGTAGAAGAAATCTACCGAAATAAACCTGCTGAATTCGACTACGGTCCGCTTAACCGACTTGCTTTGTTCAAAGGCTCTCATCCAAAAGTTATGCAAAAGCGAATTGGCGAAATGTTCTGGCAGGATAAACTTCAATATGACGGCAAACCAAACCCGAATCGCGAACCGCACAAACACGAACGTTTCAAATATCGTTTACTTTCTTTCATTGAAAATAATTTTTTAGGTGGGCATCAAATTTCTTCATTTAAGAACTATGAACTTATTAAAAATGTTTGATAATTAATTTTTGGCTGATGACTATACGAAATCTTTTTAAGAAATTTAGTTTAGCAGAAAAATATACAGTCGCAATATTACTTTTTTACACGTTATTATCGTTTGTATTTTTGTTCTATTCAGCAAATTATCTTGTAAATATTGCCCAAAACGCTCTTTTTTTCTTAATTATCCTTGCTGTTTCAAATATCAATCAAAATAATAATTATATACTTACAATAAGAAATTTTTATCTGCTGATTTTCGTTTACTTTATTTATAATCAAACAAACACATATATAACTTTAATCAACCCAAATCTTTATGATGAATTATTCATAAAAATCGACCACGCAATCTGCGGCGATAACCCAACGCACTTTACACTGCAATTTGCCAATCCATATCTGACCGAGTTTCTTCAATTCTGCTATATGACTTTCTTTTTTATGCCAATCATACACGGGATAGAATTGCATATTCGAAGAAAAGATGCTGAATTCGATTCACTTCTTCGCAATATTCTCTTCAGTTTTTATCTGTCATATTTATTGTATTTTTTTCTTCCGGCAATTGGACCGCGTTTTGTGCTACACGATTTTTCAACGCTTTCGAAGGAACTTCCGGGCGTGTTTTTAACTGAGTTTTTCCGTTCGGTTGTCAATACCGGAGGTGGGATAATAAACCCGGCAATTCCGCCGGAAGTGCAGGTGCACCGCGATTGTATGCCCAGCGGACACACTATGATAACGCTGATTAACATTTATTTAGCGTTCAAATTCAGGTCGAAATTGCGTTATGTATTCCTTGTTATCGGCAGCGGACTGATTTTTGCAACTGTATATTTGCGGTATCATTACGTAATTGATGTAATTGCCGGTGCTGTATTCTTTTACGTTTCTTTAAAGTTGGAAAAATCTGTTTCCAAAAAAGCCTCATAATATTTCTTTCCGCTTTTATTTTACATCAATAATTTATAATTTAAGAAGTAGTTCTTTCTTTTTTCTCGGGAACAAACAATGAAAGTATATTTCACTTTTTTTCTTGCAATTATTGCTGTTGCATTGATTATTAGTTGCAGCAACCAGAAAGACGATGAAACTGCGGACAAAGCAGAGACGGAGCAATCGGACACCATTTATATTCACAAATCAGTTTATTACATTACTTATTCCGGAACTGTAACTGATGACGATGAAATTTCCGGCGGAAAAAATAATGAAGAATATCACATTTTCACACTGAATTCAGACGAAGAAAATTTTGCTTTTTTGATTTCTAGCGAAAACTATCGCAAATGGACTTCGCAAAATATTATCCCTGACAATTTAACAATCGGAGAAATCTACGCTGCCGAAATTGAGGAAGGCAAGGAAATCCCGACAGACGACAAAAATGTAACATACATCCTGATTTCTAAGCTCAACAGCCTGAAATTATCAAGCCAGATGTCTAATCCGGACATTCAGCAAAATCAACCAAAATAGTAAAGACAAAATTTCAAATAAAAAAGGCTGCCTGTTGCGAAAAGGCAGCCTTATGTATTTTATTGAATTAATTATTCTTCTGTGGAAACTTCAGGAACTTCAATTTCGCCTTCTTCATCATCGCTTTCGCTTTGTTCGTTTACAAGAGCCATTTCCTGCTCGATTGCGGTCTGCAAATCAACAGGAGCGATAAAGTCCTGAGCTTTTGTTTCGACGGTGTGGCGACCGAAAATATTGCCAACTGTGGAATTCACAATCATATCCTGATAGTGCCGCAAGCCAGTTCCAGCCGGAATAAGCTGCCCGATGATAATGTTTTCTTTCAGACCAACCAAATAGTCTGTTTTTGCGGCAACAGCGGCATCCGAAAGCACACGTGTGGTTTCCTGGAACGAAGCAGCCGAAAGCCAGCTTTCTGTTGTCAATGCTGCTTGCGTAATACCAAGCAAGACAGGTTCCGAAATAGCAGGTTCAGCAGGACGGAATTCAGCAAGTTCTTTACCTTTGTTTTTGAGGTCGTTGTTTACATCGCGTACTCTACGCCGAGAAACAAGTTGCCCTTCGCTGAATTTGCTATCGCCTTTGTTAGTAATGACTACCATATTCTTTAAGTTCTGGTTTTCGTCGAAAAGGCGAATTTTATCTACATAATCATTTTCGAGGAACGAAGAATCGCCCGAATCAATGATGCGAACTTTTTGTAACATCTGGCGAACAATCACTTCAATATGCTTATCGTTGATTTTAACACCCTGCATACGATAAACTTCCTGAATCTCGTTTACGAGATATTCTTGCACAGCGTTTGCACCTTTGATGCGCAAAATGTCGTGAGGGTTCACAGAACCTTCTGTAAGGCGATCGCCCGAACGAACGAAATCACCATCCTGCACAAGTATATATTTACCAACCGGAATACTGAATTCTTTGCGGGTTTGTCCGTCCAAGCTTGTAACAACGAGCGTTTTTTGTCCGCGTTTTTGCTTATCGAACGATACGATACCATCAATATCGGTAACTATAGCAGGATTTTGCGGGGCGCGAGCCTCGAAAAGTTCTGTAACACGAGGCAAACCACCGGTGATGTCGCGGGTACGTCCGAGGTCGCGAGGAATTTTTGCAAGCGGAGTACCAACGCCGATAAATTCATTGTCATCAACTGTAAGCTGAGCACGAGACGGAATATTGTAAACTTTAAGAATTTTGCCTTCTTCGTCAATAATTTCAATCGATGGAGATTTTGTTTTGTCGCGGGTATCAATTACAACTTTAGTAATATGACCGGTTGTTTCGTCGTTTACTTCGCGATAAGTAACGTTCTGAACAAGATCGCGATAGCGGACACGTCCGGTAAATTCAGTGATAATAGAAGCGTTGTATGGGTCCCACTCATAAATTAAATCGCCTTTCTTCACTTTCTGACCGTCGAGCACTTTCAGTTCCGCACCATAAGTAGTATCGTAGCGAGTGAGCACGCGATTGGAATCGGGGTCGATAATATTAATTGCACCGCTATGACTAACAATAATATAAACCGGACCGTCCTCGCCTTCGTAGGAAATATGTTTAATATTTTCAAATTGAACTACACCGTCGAATTTAGCTAAAATGCTTGATTGCGAAGCAATAAGAGCCGCAGTACCACCTGTGTGGAATGTACGCAAGGTAAGCTGAGTACCAGGTTCACCAATGGATTGTGATGCAATAGTTCCCACAGCCTCGCCAACATCAACAAGTTTTCCGGTTGCAAGGTTGCGTCCGTAGCATTTAGCACAAACACCGTGGCGCGATTCGCAAGTGAGCACCGAGCGAATAAGAACGCTTTCCAGAGCAGAGGATTCAATGCGTGGACCGTGTTTTTCTTCGATTAACTCACCTTTTTTAATGAGCAGTTCGTTTGTGATTGGATCGTAAATATCAACAAGAGCAACTCTGCCAAGAATACGTTCAAACAAAGGTTCTTTTACCTCTTCCCCATCTTTGAGTGCAGTCATTTCGACGCCGCGGATAGTGCCGCAATCGTATTCGGAAATAATCACATCTTGTGCAACATCGTGCAAACGACGTGTCAAATATCCTGCGTCTGCCGTTTTCAGAGCTGTATCGGCAAGACCTTTGCGGGCACCGTGAGTAGAGATGAAGTATTCAAGAATCGACAAGCCTTCCTTGAAGTTCGAAATAATCGGGTTTTCGATCAACTCGCCAGTAGAGCCGGAAAGCGATTTCTTCGGTTTTGCCATAAGACCGCGCATACCAGCCAGCTGACGAATCTGCTCTTTCGAACCGCGGGCCTGCGAGTCGAGCATCATCCAGAATGTGTTGAATCCTTGCTTGTCTTTGGAAAGTTCTGCTGATAATTTATCTGATACTTTATTTGTAGCGTTGGACCATGTATCGATAATTTTGTTGTAGCGTTCGCCAGAGCTTATCACACCATTACGATAAGCATTTTCGATACTATCAATTTTTTGCTGAGCGGCAGAAATAATCACCTGCTTGTCTGCCGGAATTACTACGTCCGCAATGCTAACAGACAGACCGCCCTGAGTTGAGTAAGAGAAGCCCAAATCTTTAAGATTGTCCAAAAACTCAACTGTTTTTGCAAGACCAGCCTCACGGAAGCAAATACCGATGATCTGACGCAAACGCTTTTTAGTAAGAAGTTCGTTAATATATCCAAGTTCTTCAGGAACAATCTGGTTGAAAAGTATTCTACCGACGGTAGTTTCGAGAAAAGCGCCATTATGGCGAACTTTTATTTTTGCGTGGAGATCTACAACTTTCGAATTGTAAGCGATAATCACTTCATCAAACGAAGAGAAAACTTTACTTTCGCCATTAGCACCGGGACGCATCTTTGTCATATAATAAACGCCGAGCACCATATCCTGCGACGGCACTGCAATTGGGTCGCCGTTTTGAGTGTGCATAATATTATGCGGAGCAAGCATAAGCAACATAGCTTCCAGCTGTGCCTCGAAGCTAAGCGGCACGTGAACAGCCATCTGGTCGCCGTCGAAGTCTGCGTTGAATGCTGTACAAACAAGCGGATGCAGCTGAATTGCTTTTCCTTCGATTAGTCTCGGCTGAAACGCCTGAATACCCAAGCGGTGGAGCGTCGGAGCACGGTTGAGCAATACCGGATGTCCCTGAATTACTTTTTCAAGAATATCCCAAACTTCGTTTGTTTTGCGTTCAACCATTTTTTTGGCACTTTTTACAGTTTTAACGTGCCCGCGTTCGATAAGCTTTCTTATAATAAACGGCTTAAAGAGCTCGACTGCCATATCTTTCGGCAAACCACACTCGTGTATTTTAAGTTCCGGACCAACAACGATAACCGAACGCCCGGAGTAATCGACGCGCTTACCAAGCAGGTTCTGACGGAAGCGACCGGTTTTGCCTTTCAAAGTATCGGCAAGAGATTTCAACGCACGCTGCGATTCGCTACGCACTGCACGGCGGCTATTATCAAAGAGAGCATCGACTGCTTCCTGAAGCATACGTTTTTCGTTGCGAAGAATTACTTCCGGAGCCTTAATATCTATTAATCGTTTTAAGCGGTTGTTTCTGATAATAACACGACGGTACAAATCATTCAAGTCGGAAGTTGCAAATCTACCACCTTCGAGCGGGACAAGCGGACGCAAATCAGGTGGTGTAACCGGGATTATGTCCAGCACCATCCAGTGTGGTTCGTTTGGCAACTCATTGTGTGCAGAGCTACGGAAAGCGTCTAATATGCGGAGCCTTTTCAGGAGTTCGGCTTTTTTCTGTTGAGAAGTTTCAACTTTTAATTCATCTTTTAGATGCCTGTATAATTTTTCTATATCAACGCGTTTTAATAATTCTTTAATAGCTTCGCCACCAATCAAAGCGATAAATTTATTTGGGTCTTCGTCGTCGAGTTCGTAGTTTTCGCGCCCAAGCTGATCTAAAACATCAAGATACTGCTCTTCTGTGAGTAAGTCTTTGGTTTGCAAGCCGGTTTTCCCGGGTTGGATAACCACATAAGATTCATAATAAACAATTCGTTCAATATCTTTAGTTGGCATACCAAGGACAGCACTGATTTTGCTTGGAAGAGAACGGAGAAACCAAATATGCACCACAGGGACAGCAAGCATAATGTGTCCCATACGTTCGCGGCGAACAGACTTTTGAGTAACTTCTACACCACAGCGGTCGCAAACAATTCCTTTGTAGCGAATACGTTTGTATTTGCCACAGGCACACTCCCAATCGCGAATAGGACCAAAGATTTTTTCACAGAAAAGGCCATCTTTTTCGGGGCGAAACGAACGATAGTTGATCGTTTCGGGTTTTGTTACTTCGCCGTGTGAACGATTTAATATATCGTCGGGCGAAGCAATTTTAATCGAAATTTTTCTAAAACCTTTTCTTGGAATTTGCATTGATTGCATTGGATAAACTCCATTTATTTAATTTTTAATTCTTCATTATTAATTTTTATTCAACATACAAATCAAGGCACAAGCCTTGCAACTCGCGAACAAGCACGTTAAATGATTCAGGAATATTCGGGTCGGGCATATTATCGCCTTTGACAATAGCTTCGTAGAGCTTAGCACGTCCCTGTACGTCATCGCTTTTTACAGTAAGCATTTCTTGCAGTGTGTGCGAAGCACCATAAGCTTCCAAAGCCCAAACTTCCATTTCTCCAAGACGCTGACCACCGAATTGTGCTTTACCACCGAGCGGCTGCTGAGTAATAAGCGAGTAAGGACCAATAGAACGAGCATGTATTTTATCTTCAACAAGGTGCGACAGCTTGAGCATATAGATAACTCCGACGGTTACCTTTTCTTCGAATGGTTCGCCACTTCGACCATCGTAAAGCACAGATTTACCATCTCGAGGCAAGCCGGCTTTTTCGAGATAGTCGCCCACTTGTTCCCATGTTGCACCATCAAAAATCGGAGTTGCAAAATGTATTCCCAATTTCGAGCCTGCCCAACCTAGTGCAGTTTCGTAGAGCTGACCAAGGTTCATACGAGAAGGCACACCAAGCGGGTTCAGCACTATATCAACAGGTGTTCCGTCCGGCAAAAATGGCATATCTTCTGGTGGGACAACCTTTGAAACGATACCTTTGTTGCCGTGACGACCTGCCATTTTATCGCCAACCTGAATTTTACGCTTTTTCGCAATATATACTTTTGCCATTTGCAGAATTCCGGGTTGCAGTTCGTCGCCAGCAGCAAGTTTGTTACGTTCTGTACGGAAACGAGCCTGTTCGTCGGAACGTTTTTGTTTGTAATTTGCAATCAATTTCTTTATCAGTTCATTTTTAGCTTCGTCCGAAACATAATTATCGTCTTCGCTCAGTAGTTCAGGTTTCAGAGTGCCATCGTTATATTTTTCTTTGACGTTGGCAGCAGTCATTTTCGTCCCCGAACGGAAGACAGAAACATTGTTAGTTAATTTCATACCAAGTGATGTTTCACCATCAAGGACTTTCGCTAAGCGCTTGACGCATTCGTCGTCTAAACGCTTAATCACATCGCGTTCGAGGCGATTAAGCTGGTCTGCGCGTTTCTTTTCCTCAGAACGTGCTTCGCGGTCGCCTGTGTGACTGCGGCGAGTGAAAAGCTTGGTATTGATAACAACACCTTTAATACCAGGTCCGGCTTTGAGCGAAACGTCTTTGACGTCGCCGGCTTTGTCTCCGAAGATAGCACGAAGAAGTTTTTCTTCGGGAGTTGGGTCAGTTTCGCCTTTTGGAGTAATTTTACCGATAAGGATATCACCTTCTGATACTTTAGCACCAAGGCGGATTATACCGTTTTCGTCGAGGTCTTTTGTAGCTTCTTCGCTAACGTTCGGTATTTCGCGGGTAAATTCTTCTTCGCCGCGTTTTGTGTCGCGCACTTGCAGAGTGAATTCCTCGATATGAACAGAAGTAAATACGTCTTCGGCAACAACTCTTTGAGAAAGGATGATAGCGTCCTCAAAGTTGTATCCGCGCCAGGGCATAAATGCAACAAGTACGTTTTTGCCAAGTGCAAGTTCGCCGCGATCTGTTGATGCACCATCAGCGATTGGCTGACCTTTGACCACTTTATCGCCCTTCTTTACAATTGGTTTCTGGTTTACGCAAGTATCCTGGTTGGTGCGGAAAAATTTTGTAAGTTTGTATTCAACAAGTTCTTTATTTTCAAAGCTTACGAGTTTTTCTTCTTCGGAACGAGTATCTTCGTAACGAATAATAATTTTGTCGGCAGAAACATATTCAACTACTCCGTTGCCTTCGGCTAAAATCAAAGTGCGGGAATCTTTTGCAATACGAGCTTCCATACCTGTTCCAACTATCGGAGCTTCGGTGCGTAGGAGTGGCACAGCCTGACGTTGCATGTTCGAGCCCATAAGAGCACGGTTTGCGTCGTCGTGTTCGAGGAATGGAATAAGCGAAGTAGCAGGAGAAGTAATTTGGTCGGTAGAAACGTCCATATAATCAACTTGCTCAGGGGTAACGAAAACGTAGTCGCCGCTTTTACGGGCACGAATTTTTTCGCCTGCAAGGCGTCCGTTTTCATCAACTGCTGTTGATGCCGGAACTAATATTAGGCCATCTTCTTTATCTGCTGTAAGATACTCGATTTGATTAGTTACATATCCATTGACAACCTTACGGTAAGGTGTCATAATAAAGCCAAGTTCATTTATTTTTGCGTGAATAGCAAGCGATGAAATAAGACCGATATTCGGACCTTCGGGAGTTTCGATCGGGCAAAGCCTTCCGTAGTGCGTATAGTGAACGTCGCGAACTTCGAAGCCGGCACGTTCGCGGGTAAGACCACCAGGACCAAGAGCCGATGTTCTGCGCTTGTGAGTGAGCTCTGCAAGCGGATTTGTTTGGTCCATAAACTGGGACAGCTGGTTTGTTCCAAAGAACTGGTTAACGACTGATGTAATTGTGCGGGCATTAACAAGTTCGGACGGAGTAAGATTTTCGCCGTCGTGAATGCTTAAACGCTCACGAATTGTGCGAGCCATACGGGCAAGCCCGACATTGAACTGTGCTTGAAGTTGCTCGCCTACGGAGCGAACGCGGCGGTTGCCCAAGTGGTCAATATCGTCGCCGGTGTGTTTCGATTCGTGTAGTTTTATCAAATGCTTGATTATCGCAACAATATCTTCTGTTGTAAGAACAGTAACATCTGTCGGAATATTAAGCCCGATTTTTTCATTCATACGCACTCTGCCGACAACTCCAAGGTCGTATCTCTTTGAGTTGAAGAAGAGTTTTTCGAGCAATCCGGCAGCTGTTTCAATATCCGGCGGGTCGCTCGATCGCATCTGACGATAAATTGCTTCGAGAGCTTCTTCGCGGTTGCGGGTAGTATCTTTGGCAATTGTTCTTGCAATTATTGGTTCGTCGATTGGGTCTGTGTAAGAGAAAAATCTCAAGGGAGTAATAGTAGTTGCTTTGAACTGAGCGAAAAGTTCATCAGTCAAAATCATATCGCGGGTTGCGATAATTTCGCCTGTGTTCAAATCAACCACATCGGAGGCAATTCTTTTGCCAATGTATGATTCATCTAAATCTTCAGGATTTACATCAATTACAAGTTCGAACAGGTCTAAAATCTCTTTGTCAGAAGAGAAACCAAGAGCACGCAGCAAAGTAGTAACAGGGAATTTTTTCTTGCGGTCAATGTAAGCATACATAATTTCGTGGATATCTGTTGTAAATTCAATCCACGAGCCACGGAACGGAATAACGCGTGCCGAATAGATACGCACACCATTTGGATGCATAGCATCATCGAAGAACACACCGGGCGAGCGATGTATCTGGCTAACGATAACGCGTTCAGCACCATTGATGATAAAGGTGCCACGGCTTGTCATACCAGGAATATTGCCTAAATAGACTTCCTGCTCGATAGCTTCGATGTAATCTTCGGAATCCTTGTCGGCTTTGCTCGAAAGACGAAGTTTTGCTTTTAAAGGTTTTGCATAAGTAAGTTCACGTTCGCGGCATTCATCTTCTGTGTATTTGGGTTTATCAATAGAATATTCAAGGAATTCGAGCTGGTAGATTGAGGAAGCATCTTCAATAGGGAAGTTATTGCTGAAAGCTTGTTGCAATCCGATATTACGACGTTTTTTTGGCGGAACGTTTTCTTGCAGGAATTCTTCGTATGATTGTAGCTGGACACCAAGCAAGTCGGGATAAAGTGGTGCCCATTTCGTACGCGAGAAATTCACCCGCTTACGAAGTCGCACAATATCTTCCGAGCTGTCCAGCAGGAAGATATTGTTGGTATCGCTTGTTTTATAATTAACCGGGAGAGCAGATTCAAAATCTTCGCCGATTATTTCCTGAAATTCATTGTTCTCCACAGTAAGCCTCCTCAGAAATTAAATTCATTATAAAAAATAGGACTTTTTGATGTTCCTCATTGCCTAAGCATAAAATGAACATCAAAAAATCCTACCAACAACAGATATTTTCATTTTGATATTTTTATTGTACAATTCTTTTAAAATATAATTAACAAAATGTGGGCAACAATCCCACAAATTCACATTAACGTAGATTGATCACTGCTCCCACTTCTTCAAATTTCTTTTTAATGTCCTGAGCTTCAACCAAATTCAGACAACTTGTAACAACCACAGGAGCAGAATCTACCATATCTTTTGCTTCTTTAAGACTTTTTTTAGTAAGTTTAAGAATAATCTCAATAACTAGAATTTTATTAATCCCAGGATCTACAAGTTCAATATAAACACCCATTTTAATTGCCTGGTAGAGTTAAATAAAATTCGACAGGGGAGGACCGAGTTCTCCCCTGCCGGAAAGAAAAACTACTTAAGAGTAACTTTTGCGCCTGCTTCTTCAAGTTTCTTTTTGATGTCGTTAGCTTCGTCTTTGTTGCAACCTTCTTTAACGATTTTAGGTGCGCCTTCAACTAAGTCTTTTGCTTCTTTCAAGCCGAGACCAGTGATTTCGCGGACAGCTTTGATAACGTTAATTTTGTTAGCACCAACTTCAGTAAGTTCAACATCGAAGTCAGTTTTTTCTTCAGCTTGAGCTTCGGCAGCAGGAGCGCCGGGCATAGCCCCAGCCATCATAACAGGAGCAGCTGCGGTAACACCGAATTTTTCTTCTAAAGCTTTTTTGAGTTCAGCAGCTTCAACTAATGTGAGATTGGAAATCTCTTCAACTAATTTTTCTACTTTTTCAGACATTTTATTAAACTCCAAAAATTATTCAAAAAAAATTAAGCGGCATTTTGTTTTTTGGCGACTTCTTCGATAAGCGAAGCCACATCACGCATAACAGCGTTGATAGAGCCGACAATGCCGGAAATCGGCGAGTTGAGACTGCCAAGAATACCTGCAACCAATTCTGCACGGGATGGCAGCGAAGCAACGAGCTTCAGGTCTTTTCCGTCGAAGTACTGGCCTTCGATGAAAGCGGCTTTGAGCTCGAGTTTTTGCTCTTTTTCGTAGAAATCTTTGATAATTTTTGCCGGAGCGACAGCATCGTCGTAAGCTAAAATCATAGCTGTCTGACCGAAGAGGCGTCGTTCGGGCAGCTCATACCCACCAACTTGAGCGAGTGCACGCAAAATCAGCGTGTTTTTCGCAACTTTGAAGGTAGAGTTTTTCGATTTAAATTCACGACGAATTTTATTAATTTCTTCGACAGTGATTTTAGTAAAATCTACGAAATAAATCCCTTTAGCAGACTGCAGTTTCTCGACTAGATTTTCAACTATACTTTGTTTTTTTTCGCGAGTAATCATAAACCTCTGTCCGTTTTTTGATTTATTTTAACGTTGCTTTCGGGAACAATCGCCAACAAAGGCGAAGGAGAAGCATCCCGAATGCAGCGAGTGCGTAATAGACTTAAAATTTAGAATTTATCAAACGATTGGTCGTTGATTGCAACGCCCGGTCCCATAGTAGAGCTGAAATAAACGCTTTTTACGTATTTACCTTTAGCAGTAGCAGGTTTAGCACGCATAATGCTTTGGTAGAAGGCATTAACGTTTTCAGCAAGTTTTTCAGGTGGGAAGGAGCATTTGCCAACAGCCGCATGAATATTACCGGTTTTATCGACACGGAATTCGATTTTACCGGCTTTCAGTTCAGCAACAGTTTTAGCAACATCAAAAGTAACTGTGCCGACTTTTGGGTTTGGCATCAAACCACGCGGACCGAGAATACGACCAAGCTTACCGACTTCTCCCATAACATCGGGAGTAGCAACAACGACGTCAATATCAGCCCAACCGCCTTTAATTTTTTCTATGTATTCTTCCAATCCGGCGTAGTCTGCTCCTGCATCCAAAGCTTCTTTATCTTTTGGAGGCTTGCAGAGAACAAGTACTTTAACTGTTTTACCAGTGCCGTGGGGAAGAGATACAGTCCCGCGAACCATTTGGTCTGCTTTACGTGGGTCGACGCCTAATCTCATAGAGATTTCAAAGGATTCGTCGAACTTCGCGGTGGCATTTTTTTTGACGATTTCAATAGCTTCGCCTACGTTATAGAGCTTGTCTCTATCGAAGCTACTGACAAGTTTCCTGTACCTTTTTCCTCTTTGTCTCATTTCAATCTCGTAATTAATTATTCAACAACATTGATGCCCATACTTCTTGCAGTTCCTTTGATCATACTAATAGCTGATTCGATGGAAGTGCAATTGAGGTCATCCATTTTAATTTTTGCAATTTCTTCGCATTGAGCGACAGTCACTTTGCCGACTTTTGTTTTGTTTGGCTCGGCTGAACCTTTCTGCAAGCCTGCTGCTTTCAGAAGCAGAACAGGTGCCGGAGGCGACTTAATGATAAAAGTGAAGCTTTTATCAGTATAGTAAGTAACAACCACTGGCAATATTGTTCCCTGCTGTTTTGCGGTTTTGGCATTGAATTGCTTAACAAATTCCATACCTGCCAAGCCTCTCTGACCAAACGCCGGACCAACAGGTGGAGCCATAGTTGCTTCGCCTGCTTTGAGTTGGAGTTTGAATGTTCCTGCTACTTTCTTAGCCATTTTACTTTTACTGAATGTGAAAAATACGTTTATTTATTCTCGATTTCGACTTGGCTGAAGTCAAGTTCCACTGGGGTTTTACGTCCGAGGATACCGACCTCAACTTTCATCTTTTGTTTCTCGTAATTAATTTCTTTGATTGTTCCGCTGAATGTGTTGAATGGGCCATCGATTACACGGACAGGGTCGCCAATTTCGAATTGCGTTACAACAGTTTCTATGTCTTTTCTTTCTTCGACGCGTCCCAAAATTCTTTTGATTTCGTCTGGTTGCAATGCCTGAGGTTCGTTTTTGCGTCCGACAAAAGCAACAACAGAAGGAAGCGATTGGATAATTTCGCGGGTCTTTTTATCTAAGATTGCTCTAACAATTATATAGCCGGGCAAAAAGTTTTTCCGACGGGAGCGACGCTTGCCGCCACGCACTTCATAGACTGTTTCTTCGGGAATTACAACCTCGAAAATTTTATCCTTCAGGTTCAGACGCTTTACTTCGGCTTCAATATTTTGCTTTACGCGAAGTTCGTGCCCCGTGAAAGTACGCAAGGCATACCAACGAGCCTCGGTAGCGGAGCGCTCGTCGTCCGACAATTTTTGCGGTGGCTCGACATATTCATCTCTCTTGCGTTCCAAAACCGAGAAATCTAGATCTTCGGCACCGCTGCCCGCAGCCTCTTCACCAAACTTTTCGATATTTTCGTATGTATCGTCGATATTCATATCGCTCTAATTCTAATTGTATTTAATTAAAAAATTGCTTTCATAATTGCCGTCAAAGCCTGGTCGACAATCAAAATGAAAACTGTTATAACCAAAGTAACGCCGATAACGACTTTGGTGGATTCCTTCAATTGTTCTTTTGTAGGCCAAGACACTTTTTTCATCTCGGCAACAACTTCGTTTACGAATTTTTTAATTTTAGCAACCATAACACATTCTCATTTACAAATAAAAAAATCTCGGCAAACTCTATCGCTTGCCTTAAATTTAAGAGCACGGGTGGTAGGACTCGAACCCACAGCCAACGGTTTTGGAGACCGCTACTCTACCAATTGAGCTACACCCGTGTTTTAATGCCTTTATAGCAGAGCTGATGACCGGGATTGAACCGGTGACCTCATCCTTACCAAGGATGTGCTCTACCAACTGAGCTACATCAGCAGCCGATTTGCCCGAGCGGGAAACGGGATTCGAACCCGCGGCCCTCAGCTTGGGAAGCTGATGCTCTACCAGCTGAGCTATTCCCGCATTTACGACAAAAAAAGCGGCTTTACTAATTCCACCAGAATTATTTTGTTTTTCGCCGCTATCTCTTCGAGCTGAGCGGGAGACGAGACTCGAACCCGCGACCCTCAGCTTGGAAGGCTGATGCTCTACCAACTGAGCTACTCCCGCATAATTTCTTTTCATAGTGGGCAGGGAAGGATTCGAACCTCCGTAGGGCGGAGCCCAGCAGATTTACAGTCTGCCCCGGTTGACCACTTCGGTACCTGCCCGAACGATTTAGGAATACAAAAATACACACTTTTTTTTAATTTGCAAAACTTTTTTTACTTTTTTTCTGTTTTATTACTTTTTTTCTGTTTTTATGTATCGGATATGTTGTATTTTACGTTTTCATTCTTCATAAATTGCTTGGATTTATTATCAGAATATTATCTGAACACTTCGAAAAAGAGCAAATTAGACGCATCTAAACATCCAAAATAAGCACGGCTAAATTTCGTCTGTATGTTAAGTTCTAAAATTTTGCATTTTTATGTATTTCTTAGTCTTATTGAGTGCACTTTTGTTTATGGCGGGTAACAACGAAACTGCTAAAATTTCAGTCCATTCTATGCACCACACTGTTGAAAGTGGCGAAAGCACCTGGATTGCTATTGGAATAGAGCCTAAAAAAGGGTGGCACACATACTGGGCAAATCCCGGAGACGCCGGGCTTGCAACAACTGTTGAGTGGATTTTACCTGATGGCGTTTCAATTACAGACACAATCTGGCAAATCCCCGAAATCATTGAAACTGATGGTATTGTTTCGTATGGTTTTCACCGCAAGCACTACATTTTTTACAAACTTGCAACTCCAGCTAATTCTGAAAACCAGAATCTGGAGATTTCGGCAACTGTCAAGTGGCTCGCCTGCAAAGAAAAATGCCTTCCGGGCAAAGATACAGTAAAACTTCATCTTTTTCCCAGCAAACAAAGCAAAATTAACAAAAATTTTTCCGACATTTTTGGCAATATTCCTATAAGAATTGATAAGCCATTGCAAGCTTCGATCGAAGACAATAATATACAATTAGAACTGAACGACAATCTCAATTTATCCGAAAAAGCCAGATTTATACCATATTTGGAAGGTATTATCGACAATTCCGCAACACAATACATTCAGGAGCGCTCGCTTGTTGTTCCGCTCGACGCTTTTCACACCGAAATCCCAGGAGAATTTAAAGCATTAATACTTGACAACGAAAAAGCATTCGAAGTTTTAGTTATTTTTTAATAAAAGGAGGATTTATGAACTCATTTTTTGGAATATTGGCAATGATTGCTTTTAGCTTTGCTCTTACTAATCTTATTGCACAAAACAAAGCAGAAATCGACAAGACCGCACCTGACTTTGAACTAACAGATGTTAATGGCACAAAACATAAACTTTCGGACTTCCACGGCAAATATGTCGTGCTTGAATGGATAAATTTTGATTGCCCGTTTGTAAAAAAGCACTACGACAGCGAAAATATGCAAAAATTGCAGGGGAAATACACTTCGCAAGGTGTTGTCTGGCTTGCAATCTGCTCATCGGCTCCCGGCAAAGAAGGTAATTTGTCGAAAGACGAAATCAAGAAACGTGCTGAAAACTACAAAGCTAAATTCACCGCATATTTGATTGACGAAAGTGGCGATATTGGGCGTATGTATTCGGCAAAAACAACTCCACATATGTATATCATCGACCCGCAAGGAAAGCTGATTTATGCCGGGGCAATCGACAGTATTCGCTCAACAGACAAAGCAGACATCGACAAGGCAGAAAATTATGTCTCAAAAGCTCTCGACGAAGCTTTGGCTGGGAAATCTGTTTCGACAAAGGTAACCCAACCATATGGTTGCTCTGTAAAGTACTAATCCTTAATATAATAAAAATTGTTTGTTAGGGACGCAAGGCATTGCGTCTCTATATGTTTTATACATAAAATATTGATATTATTAGCCCGTTTGAGTTTTAATATTTTCATTTACATTATTAACTCCATTTGAGGTATAATATGAAATTATGGAACCAATTTACAATTAAACAAAAATTGTTTTTTGTTTTTTTTATATTAATTGCGCTAACATTTTATTTAGCTTTTTCAATTTCATCGAATTATTATGAGGAATACACTATTGCAAATAACGTAAAATCGTTAACTGAAATCTCAATCGCATCGAGTAATTTAGTTCACGAACTTCAAAAAGAAAGAGGGTTGACTGGCGGCTATTTATCAAGTGGTCGCACAGAATTTGTTCAAGAACTATCAATGCAAAGACAAGCATCTAATAAGTGGCTAAATGAATTACGTAAGTTTTTGAACAAAGAGAAAGGTAATATATCCCGAGAAATAAATGAATTGGAAATATTTGCAACTCTCGAAATGGTTGCCAATCTAAGAAATGATGTAGATAATACTAAAATCAGAGGTATTGAAGCGATAGTCCAATATACAAATATCATTGGCAATCTAATTCAAATAAACCGAATAAATGTTGATTACTCATCTGAATTTAGAAATATATATAGTCTTGCAAAATCATTATACGCCTTTACTCAAATTAAAGAAAATTATGGACAACTGCGTGCAAATATTAATAGAATTGCTGTTAATGATTCAGTTGATTATGCTGGATATCAAAATGTATCTCGAATATTTCACCTAAATAATTATCTTTTTTCTGATTTTGAGTATTATTCTCAAGAAAGTTTCAAAATTAGGTTTAATGAATTACATAATAAGGACATTTACAATAAGATTAAAAATCGAGTTGACTTAGTATTGAATAATTTTGGCGTTAAAGGTATAAGCATTTCACCAAGAGAATGGTTTAGCAATTCTACCGAGTTTATTGATGAATTAGCTAAGATTGAAAGCGACATTCTAAACAAACTTCTTCAGTCGTCAAATAATTTAAGCAAACAATATTATTCAGCATTAATTCTGAATACAAGTTTAATAATCATCTTTATTATTTTTTCAATTTTTCTTGCTACTTACATTATCAACCGCATCTCAAGAAATATTCAATTTGTAACCGAGCAGATTGTAAAAGTGTCTCGTGGCTTAATCTAATTTTGCGATTGAAAATTTTATACTTTCATATAGTTTATGCCTT
>CALGXJ010000057.1 GCA_937936035.1 Eximiradius proteiniborus | reverse complement strand
AAGCCATAAGTATCGTAGAGAAGAAACGCTTGTTCACCTGGAATCACTTTAGAATTGGCTTTTATAAGTTCTTTTCTGATTTCTTCGAACTTTTCAAGACCACGTTCAAGTGTTAGAAGAAAGCTTTCTTCTTCGGCTCGGAGAACCCTTTCGATTGTATTTCTGTGAGTAATTAGTTCCGGGAAAACGTCGCCCATCACATCAATTAAAGTTGGCAAAAGTTTATATATAACAGGTTCTTTAAACCCAAGTTCACGAGCAAAACGAGCAGCTCGACGTAACAAACGACGAAGCACATATCCTCGTCCTTCGTTGCCCGGGAATGCACCATCAGCAATTGCAAAAGATAAAGCTCGCAAATGGTCTGCAATTACGCGCATTGCAATTCCGTCTTTGTGAGATAAGTCTGTGGAGTATTTTTTGTGTGATAGATCTTCAATTTTTGAGATAACAGGAGTAAAGACATCAGTATCATAATTAGAATTTTTTCCTTGAAGGACGGCACAAATACGTTCAAACCCCATACCTGTATCAACATGTTTTTTGGAAAGAGGCTGCAAAGTGCCATCAATAAGACGGTTATATTGAATAAAGACTAAGTTCCAAATTTCAATAACATCCGGTGAGCCAGCATTTACGAGATTTGCTCCACTTTTGTCGGGAGTACGGTCGAAATGGATTTCGCTGCAAGGACCACAGGGACCAGTTTCGCCCATTTCCCAAAAGTTATCTTTTTCATCGAAACGGTGGATGCGTTCTGTTGGCAAATATTTTTTCCATATTTCATAAGCTTCATCATCAGTTCGATAAACCGTAGCGTGGAGGCGGTCTGATGGAAGTCCCCAGATTTTAACGAGCAATTCCCAAGCCCATTCGATTGCTTCTTCTTTATAGTAGTCGCCAAAGCTCCAATTGCCAAGCATTTCGAAAAAAGTATGATGATATGTATCAACTCCAACTTCTTCGAGATCGTTGTGCTTGCCACTGACACGGATACATTTCTGAGTGTCGGCAGCACGAGTATATTCCCGACTACCTTGACCAAGGAAAACATCTTTAAACTGGTTCATTCCAGCATTAGTAAAAAGCAAAGTTGGATCGCCAAAAGGAATCACTGGGGCACTTGAAACAATTTTGTGTGCTTTGGAAGCAAAAAAATCTAAAAATGATTTACGTATTTCTTTCGAAGTCATTAAAAATCCTTAAATTGTTAAGAAAATAAACAATTAACGAAATACAAAAATATTTGTTTTTTGTGAAAGCAAAAAAGAAACTTTCAAAAGAAATTTATTTAATATATTTTGTTAGGATTAATCTATTTTGTGGGAAATCATCGGAACGAGGAATATATTGAATTTTATCCATAACAAGATTGATTATATGAAGTCCCAAACCACCCCGGCGATAATTATTCAAATAATCATTCATATCTAATGAAGTATCAGAACCTGGGTTAAATGAATCACCATCATCAAGAATAAGAACGGAAAATTGATTGTCATCGGTTAATATCTGCAAACAAATTTTTCGGGAGCTGTCGTATTTATAAGAGTGTTTGATTAAATTTGTGCATACTTCATCAACAGCTAGCACAATTTTGTTTACTGTAATATCATCGAAACCGAATTTTTCAGCAAAATCTAACACAAATTTGCGAATTCTTTCGAGTTCCGCACTGTCTGCATTAATACAAATAAAATTATTATTTTCGACACTCAAAAGCATTTAGTTTCCTTTAAATTTAGCGATAGCTTCACTTTCTTCGTTAAGAATATCAAAAAGCAATGGGAAACCGAGCAAATCAAATACGGCAAAAACTTTTTCTTTCATATTAGTAAGCTTAATATCGCCACCATTCTGACGGACATCTTCAATAAAAGCCATGAAAACTCCTAAACCTGCACTTGAAATGTAATCCAAATCGAAAAAATTTACCACAATCTTGTAACATCCATCCTTTACTGATTTTTCTATTTCCTGTTCAAGAAAAGGTGCTGTATGAGCATCTAAATAACCGGAAATAGAAATCACCACCAAATCATCGACATTTTTTTTCTCAATTTTAAAATTATCATTTTGCATTTTAACCTCTAAAAGAAATAATGAAAACAGTTAAATCATCAATTTGAGGTGCATCCCCCTTAAACTCATCAATATTTTGCAAAAATTGTTTTAGCAATTTTTGAGCCGAAGAATTATGGGTAAGGAGAAAATCAGAAACTCGCTGAAAATCAAATTCTTCACCTGAAGAATTACGGATTTCGTTCACACCATCAGTAATTAACATCAAAATATCGCCATTTGAAAGCTGAATATTGACTTCTTCCAAATAATCAGTAAATAATTCATTGCCAACAAGAGCAATACCTAATCCTTGTGGTTTAAGAGTATTAACGTTAGACGAATTTTTCAGGAAAAGAGGTGGATGACCGGCACGAGCAAAAGTAATCGAGCTATTGTTTTCATCGAGTTTCAGGCAATTTAAAGTAATATAACTTTGCTTGTCCATCAATCCAAAAAGAATATTGTTAAGTTTTAACAATAACTCTTTTGGAGAACTAACCTGAGGAGCAACGGAATGCACAGATCCTTTGAGCTGAGCCATATAAAACGCGGCACTCATTCCTTTGCCTGAAACATCCCCAACCAGAATGCAGGGAGACCCATCTGCAAAGTGGGCAATGTCATAATAATCACCACCAACCTCTTCGGCAGGTGAGGAATAAGCAGCAAGTTGAAATTTAGGAAATTCAGGAAGATTCTGCGGAAGAAGTTCTTTCTGGATTCGCTTAGCAATTAACATTTCGCTGCGATATCGTTCTTTTTGTAAGGATTCCTGCAATAGCCGCTGATTTTCGAGAGCTAAATTAACATTGTCGGCAAAAGCAGAGAGGACAGCAACATCTTCCAATTCAAAGCCATATTCTTCCGTATCGATTGCTACAATGGTGCCAAATCTTTTTGCACCTTGATACAGTGGAATAGCAATTAATGTATTTGCAAAATGAAAATAATTCAAAATAGACTTAATTTCATCATTTTCTGGGACAGATTCAACTAAGACCGGCTTTTCAATAGTAGTAAAAATATTTCCAATTCTCTTGTCGGAATGAAAAGCTTTTACTAGCTCAGGTGAAATTTGTGCTGTAGATCCAATTTCAATAGTGCCATTGTTATATACTTCGAGCCAAACAGCAGCACTTCCGGAAGCATTTAAAGCAAGCTGAGTAACCATTTGCAGTATTTCATCAGGCTTTTTGGTCGAAGTTTCAGCAATAAATTTGTTAAGATAAGTTAGAGAAGAGATTTCGGATGTTTTTCGTTCAACAATTGTTGCAGTGGGAAGTGAAACTATTACAGCAAGGAAAATTCTCAAAGAAAAAGCATTCAGAGCTAAAACAACTGCACCGAAAAAATTATTTGCACCGGATAAGAAATTTATTGTGTTTCTAGATAAAAATCCGTCACTATCAATTATTGAAACAGCTAAAAGTATAGATAGAATTAGATTGGCAAGTGAAACCCACAGAAGTCGAATTTTTGGCTTGCGTTCAAGCTGAGCAATCCAATTATTTTTTTTAGTTACTAAAAGTGTAAGAAAATAGATTACTAATAGAAAAAGAGGTATAAAGCTATTCAAATAAAGCGACTTGAAAAATCCATAGTTTGCTAATTCAATAACCAGCAGAATAGTAAGCAAAATAGCAATTATCTTTAAATATAGATTTGTTCTTTTGTGCTTTCTTCTTTCTAACCAGACAAACAAAAACCAGGCTAAGTAAATTGTAGCAAGAGCAAAGAAAATAGTTGAAACATCAGAAATCAAGAATTTGAAATACGGTAGTTCAAGACTATAGAAGGTATCATTATTTGGTAGAAAAATTATTAACAAGTATATCAATAACTGCAAATAAAAAATACGTGTAAAATCATATACAAATTTCTCGTTAGAATACTCATTATTATTCTTTTCAAATTGCTCAGAAAAAAAGTAATAAATAAAAGCAGACAAAATCAGAATAGATGAAAAGAATGTCCAATATGAGAAAACAAAACTATCCTGAGGCAATATATAGTAAAAAATAGTATCAATTGAAAAACGCAAAAATATTAATATAGCGACAAGTGTTAGGTAAATCGGTTTATTAATATTAATTAAAAAATTCATATT
>CALGXJ010000056.1 GCA_937936035.1 Eximiradius proteiniborus | reverse complement strand
GTTGAAATAAACTATAATTATAATACTGGCGAATGGAAAATTTATCCGATTGCCCAAGATATCGGTGGTTGGATACTATATCAAGATATTACTGATGCTAATAATCAACGCACAAACTGGAATGATAACGAACTCGATGTTACTCGCACTGTCGATGGTCGGTATCTTTTAGCTAAATGGGTCGGATTAATTGATTTTGACCCTGAAAATAACACATTCAAAACAACCGATGTTTTTGTTTCTATCAGAAACACATCCGAAAACTCCTGGTCTTCTCCAGTCAATATCACTAACTCTGACGAATTAGATAGAATGACGCTTTTACCTGATTTCATCCCAAACAACTTGAGAGATGTTCCTATCTTTAAAATGGCTACAATTACCACGCCTGATATGACCGAACAACAAAAATTTAATGAACAATTCTATGGTGGTAAGGATCAATATCTTCTTGTCGGTAATTTCGATATCCCACTTTTAAGCGTCGAAGATGAAGAACCCTGCAATTGCGAGGTGAAAATTCTTAATATTAAGCCAAATCCTATAAATTCTAATGGAACAATATCTGTTACTTTCTATATGCCCAAAGAAGATAAAGCCAACTTTACAATTTTTGATGTTACAGGTAGAATAGTTGATGATTTAAACAAATACGATATTACTTATCAGTTTGGCCCGAATACTATTGAAATTGATATCTCTGGTAAAAATTTGCAAAATGGAACTTATTATCTTGATGTTTACAGTGGTGATAAACGCGATACAAAAGTAATTACAATTGTTAAATAAATTTATGTTTATTTTTTAGCTAAGTTTGTTATAGGAGTAAAAAAATGCGGAAAATTATTCTATTGCTTCTACTTGTGGCAATAGCACTGCCAACTGATGCTTTCGCAAGCATTCACGGCGTTCTCAAAGGACGCGTTGTGGATACTGATGGCAAAGGTGTTATTGGTGCAAGTGTTCGTGTCGAAGGAACAACTCGCGGCGCGGTTGTTCGCAGTCCTAATGGTGAGTTCACAATTGCAAACATTGTAGCTGGAACTTACAAAATTCGTGTAACAGCCGTCGGCAAAACTGAATATGTTGTCGAAGTGCGTATAGTTGCCGACCAGGTTACTGAAATTAACGTTAGACTTCGTGATGAAGGTGTTCAAACAGAGGTAATCGAGGTTGTTGCTAAGAAAGAACTTGTTGATAAAACCGCTATTGGTTCGAAAAACGTTCTTTCTGGCGAAGACCTTACTAATATTGCTCGCGAGGGATTGGCGAGCGTTGTCGGTATGAGTGCCGGCGTAACTAATACTGGCGGTGGTTTCGCTATTCGTGGTAGCCGTGCTTCTGAATCTCAAATTCGTTACAACGGTCTCGATATTGGTAATCAATTCACCGGTGGTTTCGGCGCTGCTGGTTCTTACTATGCTCCTATCGTTTCTACTAATGCTACCGAAGAGGTTCAAGTGCTCAAAGGTAGCTTCTCTGCAGAAGTCGGTGAAGCATTAGGTGGTGTTGTCAATACTGTTCCTAAAACTGGTCGCACAGACCGCTACGAAGGCTTTTTGCGTTATAGAACTGATGCTGCTGCTCTGTGGGGTCGCCAGAAGAACGGACTTAAAGTTATTCAAGATGGTACCCGCTATAAAGCTATTGATTATGGTGAAGGTCATAAACTCCAAGGTAAAAATGAACACCTCGTTGAATTTGGTGTAGGCGGCCCTCTCCCTTTAATCAGTGGGTCGACTTTCTACATTTCTACAAATTACCTTTATGAAAAATATCGCAGCGCTAGCTATAAAATATTCGATCCACTTGGCAATAATTTAGGACAAATGCCTAACAATCAATTATGGAGAAAAAATATTACCGGTGTACTGTCCTTTGCTCTTACTAACGACATTAAACTTATTACCGGTGGTATGTTCGGTATGACAAACTATGAAGTTTCCTCTATTGCTTGGCTTTATGCCAACGACGAAGGAACACCATTGATGAAAGATGGGAAAATCGATATTGTTAATGGCGTCCCTACTCCTAATGGAATTCCTGAACGCGTTGCGAAACAAAATGTTGTAAATGTTCAATTGTCAAATGTTTATGCTCGTATTAATCATACTTTGACCGAAAGTAGCTATTATCAGCTTACTGTTTCGCAAAATATTCAAAATGAAGCCGGATCGAGAAGAAAAAAATGGGAAGACCCAGGTTATTTTTCAGGTTTTGAACAATATGAACCAGAAGATAAGTATATCTATGATGGTATTTTAAATAAATTGGTGCCTGCTCCGCAGGGCGTTGGCGATAAAATTATTGATATTTATCAATCACTTACTGAAATCCGACCATCTGTAGATGGATATATTAAAAAAGACTTTATTGCAAAAAATCCTTTAACCGGATACTACGAAGGTAGTGGAAATGCTACTGGTTCAAACAACGCATATGGGTTACCAAATACTTACTATACTCACGGTAATTCAAGCGGTTTTGAATTCCGCGAAGGTTCATATATTCAAATAGACGGTAGCTACACAAACGTTTTCAAAACTGGCGACTTCGACCATAATGCTAAAGCTGGTTTCGAAATGCGTTTTGTTGAACTTCATCGTCATCAAAATTCAAATCCATGGGATGGTAACCCATTCTATGATATTTATACCGACCGTTGGGGTGGAAATATCTATGCTGATAATGAGCAACTCTATAAAGAATCCAGTAAGCCTTTTAAGCCTTTCAAATTTGCTGCTTATGCTCAAGACCAATTTTCTTACAAAGGCATTATTCTCTCTGCTGGTTTGAGATTAGATATGTTTAATTCTAATTCGCTTTATAGAACCGACCTTTCTAGATTTACTTCTATTGTAACAGATAGAAATACTTTTAAAGATTCTGAAATGAAATATCAGGTTAGCCCAAGAATTAACATTACTTATCCAATCACCGAAAAATCTAACCTTTCAATTGCTTATGGAATGTATTTCAAAACTCCTCTTCTGTCAAATATCTACGATAACTTTAACGTTTCAAGAATTCGTTCTGGTAGCAGCTTAGGAAATCCAAATATGGAAGCTGAAAAGAGCCGTCAATATGAAGTTGCTTATAGAAATCAATTATCTGATGATTTTTCTATGACTATTACTTCGTATTTCAAAGACACTTACAATCAATTAGGTGTTATCTATGTTGCTGCTACTCCTGATCCATTCTATTTGCTCGACGTTACTGAATATAGTAATTCACGCGGTATCGAGTTTGAACTTTATAAACGTGCTTCAAATAATTTAGGTTTCCAAATTAATTATACATTATCATATTCTGACGGTACTTCTTCAAGTGCTTTCGAAAATGCTGGTATTGATATCGATCCTTATTCTCAAAAACCTACATTCCCACTTGCCACATATCCATTAAGTAATGATGTGCGTCACGTAATTAACTATAATATCTTCTTCTATTGGCAAAAAGGCGAAGGTCCTTCAATCGGCGGTATCTATCCACTTGAAAACACTACCTTCTCGTTTACTGGTGGTTATGAATCCGGCTCCCCATACACTCGCGTCGACCTCAATGGTAGACCAATTTCTGAGCGTAACGCTGAACGTGGTCCATCATATTGGAGTTTAGACGGAAGAGTTGCAAAAGCCTTCTTCCTCCGTGAATGGTTTGGACAAGGTATGAAAAATTCTCGTATTGAATTCTTTGCTGATATGCGTAATATTCTCAATATGCGTGGTCCTGCGGGATTCTACACAACTACTGGCGACCCAATTGATGATGGACGTACCTTAGACCGTGAAATCGGTACATTCTCAGAAGTTCCTCTCTACAAAGAAGCTAATTATGCTCAAGCTGAAAGCTTCCGTTCAGACCAGTATGATTCTTATGGAAATAGATTATATAATCCTATTGCTGATTTAGATGGTAACGGAATCGTTACTCAGCTCGAAAAATATCAACAATACTTGAAAAATGCTGAAACATCAATGAAATTCCGTTCGCTTTTCCGTGCTCCATTTAGAATTTGGCTCGGTTTTAATATGTATTTCTAATTGAGTTTATGATTAATAATATAAAGGATGTAAAAAAAATATGAATCCTAAAAAATTTCTGCTAATACTTGTTGCTCTGGGGCTTTCTGCTAGCTCGCTTTTGGCTGATGTTGCTCGTGATGCACAAGGTAAGCCTCTTTTTGAAATTCAAAGAGCAGCTCGTGGTGTCTTTGATTTGCAAAAAAATACTGTTAGTAATCTAGAATTTTATACTACTAACTACGGTATTTTTGCGTTAAATACTGCTCTTAGTCAGGGTAGCGGTATCTGGCCTCGCGGTTCACAAAATCACTACATTTTTGGCGGCGGTGTCTGGTTTGCTGCCAAGAAAAAAAGACCTGGCACTGACCAATTCAGAAACTATGTTACTGTGACTTATAACCCCAACTCCGGTGCTTCCTGGATGGTGCCCGGTAGAATCGCTGATGGCGATCTAGTCGATAACGAAGCTGCTAAAAAATATAGAGTTTATTTCTCAACAGACTTCTATACTAATGATGGTAAACCTATAAACGAGAATGATGGACCCAATTGGCCTATCTGGGATGCTAATCCCGACCCTAATGCTGTCGTAACTAAGGATAGATATTTTGGATGGTATATCCCAGATGTTGGTATGCGTAATACCAATACTTATCCAAAAGGTCCTGCTTTCATTTCTGGTGAAGATATTTTCGCTACTTACAAAGATACAGATCTAAGCCGTTACGAAGGTGGTACTGCTCAGCGTCGTCAGGAAGGTTACCCACTTCGCCTTCAATTTGAACAAATGATTTATTCCTGGGGCTTTGGTGATTATCGAGATATCGTTTTCTTAGCTTACAACATTACAAATCACTCTACTGATACTTTGAGAGAATGCTGGCTCGCTCCTGTTATGGATGTTGATATGGCTGTCGCTTCCAATTTAAGTGCTGGTGCGGCCAACGATAGAGTTAAATTCTACAATACAGATACTACTCTTAACATGGCTTTTCAATGGACTAATACTGATCGTGGTGAACGTGGACAAGGTTTTGGTTACCTCGGTTATACATTCCTCGAAAGTCCTGCTGTAATCCAACACTACGATACAGTCTGGACTACCGACCCGCAAACTGGCGAAAAGAAAATTGAAAGATTAGACCTCGTTATTAAAGAAGATAGCGACTTTATTCGTAAAGATAGTGCATATTATGCTTACAGTAGCCAACTCGGTTTGCGCACTTTCAGAAACTGGTCTATCGACTATGATCCTAAAGAAGATGACGAAAGATATTCTTTCATCGCAGCCGGTATTCGCGAAGGTGATACCGGACCTGGCGACAAACGCTTTATGATGGCTACTGGTCCATTTAATATGCGCCCTATGGATACTGTTCGTGTAGTTGTTGGTATAATTCTTGCAAATACTTCTAAAGGTGGTGATGCCGACGGTTCAGAAGAAGACGTTCAGGATCTTGTTAGAAAAACTAAATTCGCAATAGAAGTCTATAATAAAAACTTTGCAGCTCCAAAGCCACCTAACAGAACTGTTTTCTTGAAAGCTGAAGGAATGAATAATGCCGTTCGCATCTCTTGGGATTCCACTGCCGAAGTTTCTGTTGATCCATTAGAACGTGGTATGGACTTTATGGGGTACGCACTGTATCGTGCCCGTCGAACAGACTTAGATGCATATGACCAGAATACAATTGCTCCAACAAGTGAATTCCCACGTGGCAAAGGTCCTCTCGGATGGAAGCTTTTACGTAAATGGGCTATTAGTACTCCATTCCAGAAATCTTATGTTAAAACTGGTGAGGCAAAAAATACTGACTATCCAGCTATCGATTCCTTGAGAATTGTTGGTCCTTATGTTGATGCTAATTACAATATTGTCGACTCAATGGTTGTTCGCGTTATGCGTATACCTCGTGGTTGCAATCTTTATCCTACATCAGTTGTTAGAAATACTTTATACATAGACCCAACATTTAGGGCTAATAATCCTTATCCAACAGCTCCTGTTGTGGCTAACTTCGATACAAGCTACTTCTCTCAACCTTGGGGCCCATATTTCTCAAGTATAGCTAATTTTAGACATAAAGTTACTCTTACTAATACTCAAACTGGTGAATTAATTGAATTCCCATATATTAGCTACAATGTTAAA
>CALGXJ010000055.1 GCA_937936035.1 Eximiradius proteiniborus | reverse complement strand
TGGGACAAAAATTTATACTATAGATCCTTTTTTTTCTCTTCTTGAATATTTTAAAAACTCTCTAAAGAAGAAAAAATACTTTTTTGTTATTGGATATAGTTTTTTCGATCCTCATATAAACAATTTAATTTTCAATGAGCTTGCTTCAAGTACTGATAAGTTTTTAGTGATAATAAATCCAAAAATTAGTGACGATATATCCGAGAGTGATTATTTTGAGGAAAATAATGGTATGCAGAGAATTTTGAAACAAGAATCAAAACAAAAGCTTGTCGATTTTTTTAGTAATGTCCAGCAAAATCCAATTTATACTGAATTACCTGATTTTAATATCAAGAAAATTTCATCTGGTAGCTTTGAATACTTAATAATGGGTACAGAAGATTTTTTAAATAATTTACCAATCTGTATAGAATTCGCTCGCAGTTTAGCAAAAGAAAAAGAAGAAAAACAATATATTTTCTAATAAAATATTAAAACTTTTAATGTAATAGAGGGAACCGACGGTTCATTAAACGGAAAAGTTAATAGATAAAATATTAGAAGCAAAAAAGAAGGATAAAAATGCAAATAAAACCGTATAGAAGCAAGAAATAGATAAACTTACTTATCAACTCTACGAATTTACAAAAAATAAAGTATAGTGTGCTTTATATATCCATCACAAGTAGAAACATTCTCAACAAATATTACTTAAATCAATTATTCCGCGTAGCTAATGTTTATTTGCATATAAAGCCGATTGTCTTTGTTGCCCTTGATTAAATCGTAGGAACTGCCCAGATTTTCGAGTTTCGGTTTTTCTAATCTCGTATAAGCAAAATACAGCTTGATGAATTTCAATGGTGAATAATTAATCCGAAGCAACACGCGACTGCCTTCGT
This sequence comes from Eximiradius proteiniborus, assembly GCA_937936035.1. GTDB lineage: Bacteria > Bacteroidota > Ignavibacteria > Kapaibacteriales > UBA2268 > JAKIZO01. The sequence continues at coordinate 35,226 of CALGXJ010000055.1, read as the reverse complement.
CATATAGCGGGTTTGTGTAAACAGAAGTTGGCATTCTATATTCATAATGCCAGATTGCAGATGAATAACTATCAGTATTAAAAATAGAGACTCTGCCTGTAATTGAGAGATTTTTCAGCACATCATAACTTATTTGCAAATAAGAGGCATAACCATTTTCATTGGGCTTTTTGCGTTCAAAGTCAACATCAGTCGCATCAAATCGTGTTTTGAATGTAAAATTTTTTATAATTCTGCGCTCGAATTCAAAACGAACCTGATTACGGCGAAGAGTGTAAATAACCTGGTTTGAGGTTCCTTTGGGCTTGAAGCCATCAGTTTTAGCTTCGGCTCTTATCAATAGAAAGAACGAACCGAGCAATTTATTATCATATAGATGTTTTATTGAATAGTCAAAGCCTTTGATTGGCTTTTCGACGGAATAGGTGCGACAATGAGTGCGATATAAATCCAAGTATGCTTCCGCTCTAAGATTTTTGCTTATTTTTGCAGAAAAGGCTGTATAAAGCCCTTCTTCGTTGGCAGTGATAGAGCTTTCGCCAAAGTTATATCCCCAAAAGCTTCTGTAATTAGAATGGTAGTTTCTGTAATGAACAGCAAAATCAACATTATTGAGTTTGAATAAAGAATATAGTTTCACCGCTGGAAACTCTTCTGAATAGAGAGAAAACTCACCGCCCAAGCTAATTTTTGGAGCAGAATAAAGCGAATATACTGAAATAATAGTTGAGCTCGAGCCTTCGAAGGCACGGCTGGAAGAGCTTTTTAGTGGATAATCGTATTTTAACGAGAAACAGGTAGCACCAAGTGTGATTTTTTTGTAATTATATGCAAAATTAACGGCTACGGATGTTTCACCAAGAGCATCTTTTTTGTTGATTTCTGTTCTGGTATGGAAATAATTTGCAGTGTAGATAGAAGTAGCAATTTTTTTTGCTGTATCAACATTTGCTGGTCGTTTAGCATTCGAGACAAAAGCGGTCAGAGTAAAGGTGTGCCAGAGGTGATTGAATTTGTATTCGATGGCGCCGCCGCGCATAAAATTTGTTCTCATTGATGAAGTGTTGAGATTTACCGAGTTTCGATAGGGTGTAGCCGAGCGAACCGCATCGCCACCTTTGCCAAGAGAATATGTTTGCCAGAGCGTATTCCCGCAACCGAAAGCAGCAGCGAAATCCCCAACTAATATTTTTAAATTATCAGTTTGATATTTTGAACCAACAGAAAAAAAATCATAAAGATAAATCTCACCTAAATTTTTATTTCCGATAGCCTGAATTTGGAATTGAGAGTAATTTGCCTGAAATCTCTGATAGATGTCGGATTTATCTCCAAGGTATTTTTTCTCTTTCAATCCACGGACAGTTTCGAGACGCTCGATGCTGCGAACTCTGTAGTCGGCAGAAAACCGACGCTGCTGAATTGTGTCCCTATCGGTTGCTTTAATGATTATTTTTTGCTGGATGTCGGAAAGCTCTAAACCATCGAAAAGCGACAAATAGGACGAACCCGGATTATTGTTGAACCGTTCAATTATTGCAGAAGAAACATAATAATTAATATTTGGCAGAACAGTCAGGGCATCCGGGCGGGCTTTGTAGAGTTTGACAGGATTTGCGAAATAATATTCGAGAGTTTCTATAACGTTGGTCAGTTCTTCTTCTGAGGAAAACTGAACAAGGTATCTTTCTAATTCGAAATCATCTATATCCTGAGAATACAGACAATTTGAAAATAGTAAGAGGACATTCAATATAAAGCATTTTTTGCTCATAAACGAGAAATGAAGAACCTTAAAGTTCTCCATTTCAACCAAAAAGCAAATATATGTAACAGAAACTTATGCTAAATCTTCGTCGTCCTCGAACAAATCGTCTTCTTCGTCGAAATCGAGGTCGTCTTCGTCGAAATCTAAATCTTCGTCGTCGAAATCGAATTCTTCGTCGTCAAATTCGAACTCTTCATCATCAAAATCGTCATCATCATCGCCAAAGTCAAACTCATCACCTTCGTATTCATTATCTTCGTAGTAATCTTGGTCGTCTTCGTCGTCGTCATCGTCATCTTCGTCTTCGTCAAAATCATCGTTTTCTTTGTTCAGGCTGATTGGTGCAATTAAAGAAATTTCCGGGGAATAAGCGAAGAAATGTTGCTTACCCTGATTTTGCAATGAAATGATAAAAATCTTAATTAACTGATTTACATTTAACATAAAAAAACCTATATATTACAACAATAATTATTATCAAATTTCATAAACATACAAATATCGTAGAAATATACAATTCAAACAAAATATTTTTAGAAAAAACATACATTTTTCACAATATTCAATATACACTGATAAATAAGCAAAATATTTTGTTTTTGCTATTTTTTATCGTTTCACAATAATTTGGATAGATTAACATAATTAGTTATATTTCGTTAATTACATAAGTAATAACGGTGATGCAATGAAAAAATTACTTTTAACTTTTATACTGCCATTTTTTTTATTTAACAATCTGATTTCGCAGGAGATAAGAGCAACAGTAAGCGTCAATATGGAGCAAATAGATCCGGATAAACGAATATTTGTTTCATCTCTCGAAAATGACTTGCAGAATTATATTAACAATCAACAGTTCGTAAATATTGAATGGGAAGGCGAACGCATTCCGGTGGATATAAACATTGTATTATCGGGTGGCAATAGAAACAGATTTTCAGCACGGATGTATATTGTGTCCCGTCGCCCACTGCTGGACGATGCCGAAGCAACTTCCGTTGCTGTGAGATTGCTCGAAAACAAATGGGCATTTTCGTATTCGCAGGGAGCAAATTTAACCTTCAATATCAATAGATTTGATGAAATAACAAGCATTATTGATTTTTATATGATGCTAATAATCGGGATGGACTTAGACAGCTATGGCGAACTTGATGGGAACGTTGCATTCGACCGTGCAAAGCAAGTGTTGTTGCTTGGAGCAAATCAGGGAGTTGAAGGTTGGGGAACACACGCGGCACCGGGTGAACTTACCAAATACACTTTAATAAGTGAACTTACTGACCCGCGTTATCATAATTTCCGTAAATTAATAACAGAATTATATTTGGACGGAATGGACCTGCTTGCAAAAAACAAGCAAAAAGCACTTGAAAATATTGCTCAAACCATATCTAAAATGGCTGATTTCAAGGAAAAGCGAATGGTCGGACCGAGCGCTTTTCTGCAAATGTTTTTTGATACAAAATCGCGGGAATTCGCCGCACTTTTCAAAGGCTATCCCGACGGAAAAGTTTTTGACAATTTAATATATTTAGATCCAACTAATGCACACATTTACAACGAAGCCAGAAGATAATCTGCGAGGGAAATAATTGAAAGAACGTCAAAAAGATACAGTTTCGCCACTGAAAAACAAAGAAGATGAATTAGATATCACGCTGCGTCCGGCTATTTTCGAAGAATTTATCGGGCAAAGGAAAATTGTAGAAAATCTGAAAGTATTCATCAAAGCGGCATTGCAAAGAAAAGAAGCATTAGACCACGTTCTGCTAACCGGACCGCCCGGACTTGGCAAAACAACATTAAGCTACATAATTGCCCGTGAGATGGGCACAAACATAAAAACCACATCTGGTCCTGTTCTGGAAAAGCCCGGTGATTTAGCCGGATTGCTAACAAATTTGACCGACGGTGATATATTATTTATTGATGAAATACATCGGCTATCGACTGTAGTAGAAGAATACCTTTATTCAGCAATGGAAGATTTTCGGCTGGATATTATGCTTGATAGCGGACCATCGGCTCGGACAATACAGATAAAAATACCTAAATTTACATTAATTGGTGCAACGACACGTGCCGGATTGCTTTCGGATCCGCTCCGTTCACGTTTCGGAATTGTAAACCGGCTTGATTATTATGATAGCAAAGATTTATTTGTTGTGGTGCTGCGTTCAGCGAAGATTCTGGATATACCAATCGATGAAGAAGGAGCAATGGAAATAGCAAAGCGTTCGCGTGGAACTCCCAGAATAGCAAACCGATTGCTCAAACGCACTCGGGATTTTGCCCAAGTGAAAGCAGATGGAAGAATCACGCGAGAAATTGCCCAATACGCTCTTTCCGCTCTTGATGTTGATAAATACGGGTTGGACGAAATGGATAAGCGTATTCTTCAGGCGATAATTTATAAATTTAATGGTGGTCCAGTTGGGATAAACACAATTTCGGTCTCAGTTGGCGAAGAGCCGGGAACCATTGAGGAAGTATATGAACCGTTTCTAATTCAGCAAGGGTTCATCAATCGCACGCCTCGCGGAAGGACCGCGACGAAGCTGGCATTCGAGCATTTAGGTGCATCACATCAAGAAGAAGAAAACAGGTTGTTTTGATAGTAAACAAGTAGAATAAACAAAAAAAGCTGCTCTCTCAACGAGGCAGCCTCTTTCATTAGAAAAAGTCGATGTATTATTTACCGAGTAGTTCGCGATAAGTTGCAACATACTTCATATAGTTAGTCGGAGTGTTCCTGACGCGTTCTATTTCTTTGGGAGTAAGTTCGCGAACAACTTTTCCGGGAAGACCTGCGAAAAGAGTGTAGGGCGGCACTTCGAAGCCTTCGCGCACCAAAGCACCGGCCGCGACCAAAGCTCCTTCACCAACAGTTGCACCATCTAAAACAATAGCACCAATTCCGATTAAACAGCCTTTTTTGAGAGTGCAGCCATGCAGGGAAACTGAATGAGCAACAGACACATCTTCTTCTAACACAAGTGGATAAACATCGTTTGTAACGTGAAGCATAGACATATCCTGAATATTTGAACGAGCTCCGATTTTAATATAATGAACATCACCGCGAATAACAGTATTATACCAAACAGATACATTCTCTGCAATTTCTACATCGCCGATAATCCGAACACCTTCGCAAATAAAAGCAGTAGGATGAATCTTTGGGCTTTTGCCATTGTATGAAATTATACTTCCACTATTACCTGTTTCGAGTTTCATCTAAACTCCGAAATTTGTTGAACTAATACTTCTTTTTGGATTTTTTTATTTCACGTTTCATTTGTTTTTGAAGTTCTTTTAGTTTTTCAAGTGCTTCTTCTTTGAACTCTTCGTAGCGGTAAAGCTGCAAGCTATAATCAAGACGGCGGTCTAAATCGCCAAGCACATAGTAGGCTTCATTAATTTCCTGAAATCGTTGAAGAAAATATTCATCTCCGTTATGCAAATCAGGGTGGTAGCGCTTAACAAGTTCATAAAACGCTTTTTTTATATCGTCTCGCGAAGCGGTTCGCTCCACACCTAATATTGCATAATAATCTTTCGGTTTCATATTTGGTTGCAAAATTAAGTAAAAAATAACGAAATTTCTTTTTTAATATTATTCTACCATTATAGATTATAGAGAATAATGAAAAAAGAAACATCCGTATTTTTACTTAATTTGAAAACAACAAAATTGAATTATTATTAAAAATTCGAAAAATAATGCAAATTAGAATGGGTTTTCGACAAACATTTGTATCATTATATTTTCTTTGCTTTTACCAACATCCATTCTTAAAACCATTCCCTGCATAAAGGCACGAATTCCTAAACCATAAGTATAACGCATATTTTGATGAAATTCAGTAATATCCCATTCGGGAGCAACTCTCCCTAAATCGCCAAACAAAGCCAATTGCAAAACGTCAATTCCAATTTTTCGCGTCCATTCGTAATAGTTAAAAGGATTCCAATCAAGATTTTTCCGAAGTTCCAACGAATAATAGAGCATAGCCCTATCGTGAAACCTCAGGTCTTTATATCCGCGAAGGTATTTGGTCCCGCCAAGCGTCGGTCCGACAAATAGTTTGCCTCTTTTATACTTTCCTTTGAATTTTTCGTACCAAGAAGGTGTATCCATCGTAACAAAATTGAACGCAATCACAGTAGGAAATGAGTTGATTCCATCAAAAATCGGGTAAAAGCTACGGAAATCGACTTTCCATATATCAGCAGGGACGTCGCACCCGAAAGCATTGAATTGTTTGATATATGAAACTTTTTGATATGTTCCATAAGTTGGGAAATAAATATAGTTTGTATTATCGTTTGATAGAGAAAAATCAATTGCAGAAGTAACAAGCTTGAGCTTTGTAAAACTATTTTTCAGGGTCATATCCCTATAAATAAGCTTTGTCTCGAAAAATACTTTACCAATATTCAACATTGGCTCATTGATTTGCTCGCTGTTCCGAATATCGATAACATATTCAAAATCTTTGTTTATTCCCTTACCTATTGGCAATAGATGCTTCAAATTCAGTTCAAACCAGTAATCTGTGCCGTGCAAAAGTAGATGTTGCTCTTCGCGTGAGTTGTTGCTTCCGGGCACAATCCTATTTGCATCCGGCAATCCAATGTATTCTTTCACGTCGCCAAGTTTGCCAACAAATATGTCTGGTCTTATGAACTGCCTTTTAAATATAGGGTTTTGCACTTCATCTGCTTGAAGGTAAACATATTTCGAACCATTAGTAGATATTATTCCACCAGCTTTGGCAAATGAGTTTTTTTGAGGATAACCTTTAATACTTGTAAAGCTCCCAAAAACCCAACCCAATGAATTGCTATAAAATCCAAACGGAAGCGTATTGATGCTTACACCAGAAGTATCGTTTTCATCTGCAAATGCTAATGAGCTTATCAAACTGAACGATATTAGAAATATTTTCAGCATTCTCATATTATCACTTGTTTTTTTGCAATATTAAGCAAAAATTATGTTCATAACAATAAATTCGTCGTATAGTGAAGATACTATCTTATTCAAAATTGACTTTAAATAATAATTAATAATATATTAATTTTGATATTTGAATAATGATTAAATATGTTTTAGATGAATTGTTTATTGACTATGTGCCGAAAGTAGATAATTGCAAAGAAACAGAGCAAATATAATTAACAGATTAATTGTTTTACTAATTATCCCGGTAATATTATTTAATTCAGCTGGATATTTTTTTCTATTCTCAATTTCTCAAAAAATAATAAAAAAAGAAATCAAACAACTGCTAAAATCGAGCTTACCGGAAACGGAAGTAGAATTTTTGAAAATAAAGATTGGAGACCCCAATTACAGAAAGTTCGAAAAAAATGAATTTTTCTATTTCGGGCGGCTGTATGATGTAATTAAGATGGAAATTGCAGATGGATGGATGCATATTGTGTGCATAAACGATAAAAAAGAGGAACAGCTCTTCAAAAATTTGGATGAATTGATAAGCAATTCTTATCAAAACGAAGGAAGTCGGGGATATGTATTAAGTAAATTGCTCTCGCTTCTGTTATTTTTCGAAGAGCACGCAAAAACAATATTCTTACCGAATGTAGCTTTAATTCAGAATAATATAGTTATATTAGAAAAATACATTTCTTATATTTCAGATATACCTACTCCGCCGCCAGAAATATAAAAGTATCATTAAAACAACTTTTAAAAAATTAGAACAAAATATTTTAAACAATTATTTGAGGAATTTATGAGGAAAATAAGCATATATATTGTTTTTCTTTGTCTATTGTTTAATTCAGCACTTGCCAGCAAGGACACTTTGCGAGTGTATCGTCTTGGCGATGTAGTTGTAAGCGGTGCTCAAAAGACGCCACAGATTACTGCTTCGTCGTCTGTGATTGATCTAAAAATGCTCTCCATAACGGACGTCAAATCATTTTCCGAGTTGCAGTTATATATGACTTCAACGATGATTAGAACAAACTCTCGCGGAGAAGCTTTGTCATTTCTTCGAGGGGCTGGCGAACGCCAGATGGGATTATTTTTAGATGGAGCTCTGCTAAACATTCCGTGGGACAATCGACTCGACTTGAACATTGTTCCTACTGAAATAATTGGACGGGTAAAGGTTGAAAAAAACTCTAATTCAGCACTTTGGGGGCCTAATATCCTCGGTGGTGTCGTTAGTATTTCGTCTTATGAGCGAGTATCAGACGGAGTGGGTGGAAATGTAAAGCTTCAATATACAGATGGAGGTGGAACATATATTGCTGCATCGAATGATGGGAAGTCCGGGGATTTCAATTACCTGACAGCAGTCAGTTACAACAAATCGGACGGATTTTTGATGTCGAAAGATGCTCCAAATTCTTTGCTGCATCAATCGCAGAACTCTCGGCTTCGCACAAACAGCGATTTCGAAAGGCTGAATATTTTCATTCGTTCAGAATACAAACCATCTGACGGGACGTCACTTGGTTTGTCCTATAATCTGACTACAGCTGAAAAAGGGGTTCCCAGCGAAGAATATCTGTATGCAAAAGATGCTCGTTTCTGGCGTTATTCAGATATTAATCGAAATGTTTTTACGTTTAATGCTGAACAGTATTTAGGGCGAAATGTGATATTCCGCACAACGCTATGGGGCGATTTCTTCAATCAGCAAATAGATACATATGATTCTACTTATTCGAAAATAGTAACAAAGCAAAAGGACAAAGATCTCACATTTGGGAACCGCTTTGCATTGGAATATGAAGTGTTTGAAAAAAACTGGCTGACCGCTGTGTTTAATTCGTATTACTCGATGCACAAAGAAAAAATAGATAACGACGCAGAAGATGAATTTTCGCTGTTTACTTATTCAGCAGGAGTAGAATACAAATCGAGCTATAAAGATATTAATTTTGCTGCAGGAGCAACATACGACGGAGCAGTAACCCCGAAAACAGGAATTTACAAAGATAGCGAAGGCGAAACATTTCAAGATTTTGGGCTATTTGTAGGTTCTCGATATTATTTGACAGATGAAATTTCTACTTATGCAAATATTTCGCGAAGAACGCGTTTCCCAACTCTGCGCGAAGCATATTCCGGAGCATTAGGGAAATTCATACCAAACCCTGATTTAGGCGCAGAGACGGGTCTGCTACTCGACTGGGGAATTTCGTACACTTCTGAAATTGTAAATTTGAATTTTACAGCTTTCGGAAGCTTCTATGATGATTTGATTATTCGTATCAAAGTGCCAAAGGAGCATCCACTTTACAACCCGAATTATCCCAATATGCGTATGAGAGATAATCTTGCCGAAGCAACCGTTTATGGAGCAGAACTTGGATTTAATTTATTGCCAAATTCTAACCTGCTGCTTCAAGGAAATGCGACATTTATGAAATCAGAAGGCAAAGAACAAGGCAAGAAGGTTGACCATCTCGAATATAAACCTGAATTGCAGGCATCGTTGGTAGCTGGGTATAAGTTTAGTTTTGGGCTCGTCCCACAAATTGAATTGGAGCATATCGGCAAGCAATTCGCTCTGAATGCTATTTCCGGCAAGCTCGACAAGCTTGAAAGCTATACCTTGCTAAATTTCCGCATCGGCTATAGTTTTGACCTATATGGAAACAACTTTGAATTATTTGCCCGAATTAACAACATAACTGATGAATATTACTTAACCCAAATTGGGCTACCTGGCTACGGAAGAACATTTACTTGCGGAATTAGCGTAAGATATTAATTTTGATTTGCATCATAAAGACAAAATCAAAGCCCGTATTGCATATTTGCAATACGGGCATTTCTCTATTATCGTTAAAATTAATCTACATAAGTTTACTCTAAAGAATAAAAAAAGTTTAACGATTAATTCATTATTAAAATATTGATTATTTCGTTTTTTATTTGTATATTATGGATAAAAAAGAGGTTTTGTTATGGCTACTCAAACAAACATTTTGCTGGAAACAGGAACCAACGAACTCGAAATAGTAGAATTTATAATTGATTTTACAGATGAGAATAGACTTGAACAAACTCAATCATTCGGTGTGAATGTTGCGAAGGTACGGGAAATAATCAGAATGCCTCAGCTAACTAAATTGCCCAATTTACACGAATGCGTTTGTGGAGTGTTCAATTTGCGGGGAGTGGTAATTCCGGCGCTTGATTTGCGAAAGTACTTATATGGAATTCCATCGGATCTGACAGACAACAAAATGATAATCACTGAATTTAATAAGCTGCGGGTTGGATTAATTGTTAGCGATGTTAAGCGAATTCACAGAATTTCCTGGACCGAAATTACAACACCTGACGCTATGGAAGAATTCGGGAGCGACAAATCATCTATCGTCGGGATAATCAATTTGAAAGATGTAACTGTTTTGATGCTTGATATTGAAAAAATTGTAGCCGATATTGACCCCTCATCTGCAATTGATATCAAACAAAAAGTAGAAAAATTTGAGAAGCAATTACGCGCCATCACGGCAGAGGATTCTCAAACTATTCGCCGGATGATTACAGATAGATTAAAGATTGCAGGTTTCGAAATTGAAGCATTTCATAATGGCGAGGAAGCGTGGAAACGGTTGCAAGAAATTGCCCAGAAAGTGCGTGAAGGTTACAAATTACAAGATTTTTGTGATGTTGTAATAACAGACATTGAAATGCCTATAATGGACGGTTACACTTTAACGAAGTTAGTAAAAAGCGATCCTATACTGCAAAAATTACCTGTTATAATTTTTTCTTCGATAATTTCTGAAGATATACTTCACAAAGGTAAATCAATCGGGGCAGATGCACAGCTAACAAAGCCACAGATAGGCGAACTATTATCAACTGTAAGATATCTAATTGAATTAAATAACAGCCATTTATAAACATATTTATAAGTAAATATGAAAAAGATTTTACTTATTAGCGCATTATTAGGCGTTTCAGCTTTATTGTTATCATTTTTAAATAGCCCGAACAACCCGAAGTTTAAGTATTCTGATTTTGAAACGCCAAAATATTGTGGGACTGCCTGCCACCGCGACTTCTACAATCAATGGTCGCAAGCAATGATGTCCCAGTCCTATACTCACGAATGGGACGAGATAGAATATTTTGCTTTGGCTCTGCCTCACGCACGACTCGACGAGAAAGTTGCAGAAGTCGAAGCTGGTTGCAACGGTTGCCACGCGCCCTTGGCTTTGCTTTCTGGCGATATACCTCCGCAACCTCCATCAGCTGGAACTCGTGCTAACGAAGGTGTTTCCTGCGAGGTATGTCATCTGATTTCGGGATTTGAAGGAGACCTTCCTTACAATTTCAACTACGTTATTAAACCCGGCAAAACTAAGTACAACTCACGAATTGGCGAGGTTGGTTCGCCTGTGCACAAAATTGAAGTAAATCCAATTATGAAAACAGGGGACTTTTGCGGTATTTGCCACAACGAAAAAAGTCCATACGGAGTATGGGTAAAATCCACTCATCTCGAATGGAAAGAAGGACCTTACGCCAAAGAAAACGTCCATTGCCAGGATTGTCATATGCCACGGGCACAAAGCATAAAAGCAGCAATGGGCAAAGTGTATCCTGACGTGCGTCAGCATATTTTTGCAGGTGCTCACGACCCATCCAAAGTTCGAGGAACAATCGAGCTGAAAGTGTACCCAGACCATAGTGAATGCGCACCCGGCGATGCTCTGAATCTTACAGTTACATTATATAACCAAAAAACTGGACACAAGTTCCCGACTGGTTCGGTAGAAGACAGGTTAGTGTGGCTCGAACTTGTTGCAATCGGCGAAGACGGAACAAAATATCATATCCCGGTTACCAAAAAAGGTTTTCCCGGCGAGGAATATACAATTTCTACAAAGACGCTTTCATATCAGGATATGGGAGTTCCTCTGAAAGACCCGAATTTTAAAGGATTAGAACGTGATGATATTCCCGAAGGCAATAGAATTTTCCGTATGCCATATTTTGACCCACAAGGAAGAATGACTATTCAGCAATGGAACACTGCTTCGCTTGGTGTTGATTACCGCATAGGACCACGCGAAACAAAAATTGAAAACTTTACATTTCATATACCTGATAAAATCAAATCAAAAGAACTTACATTCAAAGCCACTCTGTATTATCAACTGCTTGTAAGTTCAGTCGGGAAATACTTGAAAGTTCCCGAAGAAGAATACCGTCCCTTTGAAGTTAACACAGCTTATGCGAAAGTTAAAATAATTGATTAAAGGTGGAAAAATGAAAAATTTCTTTGTAGTTATTATTGTTGTGTTCATATTTTTTGAAGCATGCAGCGAAGCATCTGCTATCCCGGCATTCGCTCGCCAGTATAAATTATCCTGCCAAACTTGCCACGCTCCTGCTCCAAAACTAAAACCTTACGGTGATGAATTCGCAGCAAATGGTTTTAAGTTTAAAGACAGCGAAGCACCACGCTATTTTCTTGAAACAGGCGACTCCCATCTGTCGTTGATGAGAGAATTCCCAATCGGTTTCCGCTTAGATTTGAATGCCGTATACAATACAGCAAACCAAAAGAAAGGTGACTTTGCAACTCCTTATGTTTTGAAAATTTTATCCGGTGGGACAATCGCCCCCGATATAGCATACTACTTCTACTTTTTCTTTTCAGAAAGAGGTAATGTTGCAGGAATTGAAGATGCTTACATAATGTTTAATGATTTATTCAATATCGATTTAGATTTATATATTGGGCAATACCAAATATCAGACCCGCTTTTCAAACGAGAACTTCGATTGACCTTTGCCGACTACAACATTTACAAAACAAAAGTTGGCATTGCAAAGGCAAATCTTGCATACGACCGTGGGGCTATGCTTACTCTCGGTCTCGAAACCAGCACAGACATTGTTTTGCAAATAGGAAATGGAAATGGTATTTCTCCAGCAAATGAAGCAAGACTATTTGACAAGGACAAATATAAAAACTTTTCAGCAAGAATTTCCCAAGATATTGGAGAATTTGCCCGAATAGGTGTATTTTCTTATTTGGGCAAAGAAAGTGTATTTAATAATTTTACACGTAGCAGCCCAGAGTTTACGATATTCGGACCTGACCTAACATTAAGTTATAATGATATTTTGGAGCTAAATCTTCAATACCTGTTCCGAACTGATAAAAACACTTTGAGAAATTCAGCTTCTTCGGCTATTGATAAAGAAGTCAAAACCGATGGAGGATTTGCCGAGTTGATTTTCACTCCTAAAGGTGATAATTCTGGACCTTATGGCGCGGTGCTGCTTAATTATATAAATAGTGACTACAAAGAACTCAACGAAAAGTCCTTAACATTGCACGCCGGACATGCCATCCGTCGCAATTTTCGACTTTTTACTGAGTATACATACACCGATAGCGAAGAATTAGGAAAGTTTGGCAAAGCTCTTATTGGAATAATGGCTGGCTTCTAAGTAAACTATTATTTTCTATTATATTTGTTTGCAACTTCAACTTTTATTCGTATTTTGTTCACGAAAGAAGTTGAAGTTTTTATTATTTAGAGATCAATGCTCGTTATTCAACTTATTGGATATTTTCAGCTGTTTTTCTAATATATTTCTGATATCAGTAAGATAGCTACTCAAAATTGTTCTCACGATAATAAATACAAATGTTTATTAGTTAATATTTCATAATTATTGAAAAACAATTGTTTTTTTAATAATATTTCACTTAATATGATGAAAATCAACAATTGCGATTAATTAACATTATTATTTACAAATATGAGATGAAAAATGAGATTTGTTATTTTAATTTCTTTAATTTTTTTAGGGGTACATTCATCATTATTTTCACAAAAAGTTATTACTGCCAATTCTATTGGAACTTACAGTGATGGAGTAGCTCCTTTTTTGCTTGACAACAAGTGGGTTTTTTTTGACAAAGCAGGAAACATTGTAATTCAACCAAAATTCAAAGTTTTTGTTAATAATTATGGTGATTCTCCTTGTTTTTCTGAAGGTTTAACTGCAATAGTGGATTTTGAAACAGGAAGAGTGGGCTATATAGACAAAAAAGGCGAGATAAAAATACCTGCTGTTTATTACTCAGCAACTTCATTTAATGAAGGTGTTGCATTTGTTGGACGTCAAAATGATTATGTGCTGATTGATACTTCTGGGAAAATTATAGGACAAAACTTTGTTGCTATCAATGGTTATTATTCATATTTTTCAAACAATCGTGCTTGTGTGCAAAAAGGGTTTGTTTATGGCTACATAAATAAAACCGGGAAATTTGTAATTGAAGCAAAATTCGATGAAGCTGATGATTTTTCCGAAGGACTTGCCGCTGTAAAAATGGGGGGGAAATGGGGTTTTATTGATACTTTGGGAAATGTAAAAGTTGACTTTAAGTTTAGTAACAAACCAAGTTCATTTAAGAATGCTAGGGCTTTTGTACAAGGCACAAATAATAAATGGGGAATAATTGATACTGTTGGTAATTTGATAATAGAACCAATTTATCATCAAGTATTTAATTATAGTGGAGGATATGCTGTTGTAAGCCTAATGGACGAAAAATGGAACTTAACATACCAGATAATTGATGTTAATGGCAAACCCGTAAAAGTATTTGGAAAAACAGCTAATAGTATCGAGACAGTTACGATTTTGAGCGGTTTTTCGGAAGGATATGCCGTCGCAATGAAAGGATATAAAAAAGGCTTTATAGATTATAGAGGCAACACTGTGGTTGGTTTTATCTACAGAGAGCTGCACTCAATGTCGTGTGGGATGGCGTATTTTGAAAAATTTGATGAAAAAACTAAAAAAGTTTCACGCGGATTTATTAATAGCACTGGAAAAGAAGTAATATTAATTGAAGAACCAAAATTTTGAGTTCGCACCCTTTCCATTTGCAAAAGGAGAATTATTTTATCTAACTTAATGATCTCATCTGTTCTAAATTAGATTATTCCGAAATGCTATTTTGATTAACATCCAAAAATTTGCTATTTTATGATTGTGGATGTAGCAGTTTTCATATTGTTGCTTTATTTTGGATTTGGAACGGTTTATTTGTTTGTGCTTGCTGTGTTTTCGTTGCTACGCGAAAAGAGCTTTCAACCGCAAATAAACAAACTAAACCGATTTGCTGTTCTGATACCCAATTATAAAGAAAACAGAATTATTCTTGATGTAGCTCATTCCGCACTAAATCACGATTATCCACGCGGGTATTTTGATGTATATGTAATCGCTGATGGAGTTGCGCCCGAAACTATTGCAAAGTTGAAAAACACTGGATGCAATGTGCTAGAAGTGCAATTTGAAAACAGCACAAAAGCTAGATCGCTTAATTCAGCTCTTAGTAGCATTGAACAAGGCAAATACGACTATACTGTGGTTCTTGATGTCGATAATATTATGCAACCGGGATTTCTGCATCAGATGAATTTAGTTCACAATAGTGGTTACAAAGTAGTTCAGGGACATCGCACAGCAAAAAACATTAATACGAATACAGCATATTTGGACGCATTGAGCGAGGAAAGTGCCAATTCGCTGATTAGGCGTGGAATTTTCAGGCTTGGCGGTTCGGCTATGATAATTGGTTCGGCTTTCTCTATTGAATGGAATTTGTTCAGAAGGCTTATGTCGGATATTCTGGATGTGGCAGGCGAGGACCGCGAACTTGAAATTCGCATATTAGCAGAAAGAATAAAGATAGCATATTGCAGTACGGCAGTTGTATTGGACGAGAAGGTCGAAAACTGGGGAAATTACACCCGGCAACGTTCTCGCTGGGCAGCAGCACATCTTGATTTTGTTTTGAAATACTTCACAAAAGGCTTTGTTCAGTTATTCAAAGGGAATTTGGATTATTTTAACAAGGTGTTGCATAGCTTAATCCCACCAAGAATAATTTTGCTTGGAGCATTGTCTGTATTTTTTATTCTGTCGCTCTTTATTTCTGATTTTCCGTTTTCTGAATGGTGGATTTCAGTATTCGTTCTATATATTGCAACTTTGATGCTATCAATTCCAAAGCGTTTTTACACTAAAAGAATGTTTGCAGCATTATTAGAACTCCCAAAAATGCTGTTGCTAATGTTACTTTCGTGGATAAAAGCAAGAGGGCAACGCAACAGGTTTGTATCCACCCCACACACTTACACCGGCGAAAAGAATTAGCTGTTTTCCTGAATTGCTTTATTCAATTTTTCTTCGAAATCAGGAATTTTGGCGATAAAATCTTTCATTTCCTCTATAAAAATTTTCGTACCAGATGGATCGAGCGAATTAATTTCAGCAATTACTTCTATAAACTCCTCGAAATGATTTAATTTTGTGTGGATTTTAGCTTTCAAATACAAGGCTTCAAGCCAATTCGGAGCTAAATCAACCAGGTGGGCAACTTCTTTGAGAGCTTCGTCGAATTTATTTAATTCATAAAGCACCTGAGCGTAATCGAATATATATTCGGAATTATAGGGCTCTATTTCAAGTGCTTTTTCGTATGATTTCGAAGATTCGTCTAAATTATCAAGATTGTAGTATGCGTCGCCCATAGAGTGGTAGACGTCTGCATAATCAGGCTTAATTTTCACGCATTGCTTAAAGTCGCGAATAGCAAGCTCATATTCTTCGATTGCGTCATAGCAAATTCCTCTGCCGTAGAGAGCAGGATAATAGTTTGGACGCACTTGCAACAAACGAGTAAATGTTGTGATAGCAGAAGTATAATCGCCACTGTCGCCAAGCAAACTTGCTAAATTATGAAGAGCATCGACATCTGATGGATTAATATTTATACATTCCCGGTAGCATTCAATAGCTTCGTTGGTATGACCAATAGTTGTGTACACATTAGCTAAATTGTAGTAGCATACTAAAAAATTAGGATTAATAGCGAGTGCCATTTTAAAGGCATCAATAGATTTGTAGTGCATACTATTGTATGAATACACAAGCCCGAGATTGAACCAAAGGTAGTAGTCGTATGGATTTTCGTCTATAGCTTTTTTGTAATATTCTATTGCATCGTCGTATTTATCTAAATTAGTGTAGCAAAAAGCAATTTCCTGAAACAAGTCTTTGCGGTAAGAAGCATTCTCTTCCAAACCTTTCAGTATGGAAGCAGATTTCTCGTATTCTTTAAGAGATTGGAAAATCAATCCCATTTGAAAATCAATATCATCATTGGCAGGGTCGAGTTGCTTGGCAATATTAATAATATTCAGAGCTTTTTTGGGATTGCCGGTATTTTCTAAAGCAATTGAGTAGTTTATCAAAGTATCAATATCTGTCGGGTTTTCGTTATACAAATCTTCGGCAATTTCAAATGCTTCTTTGTATCTGCCAAGATTGAACAAAATCACACATTTTTTATTTCGTGCATCAACAGATGCCGGATTATATTCCAAAAGAAGTTCGCAAAAAGCAAGAGCATCTTCGAACTTACTTTTCGAAAGAGAATAATCAATTAAATCATCAAGTGCATCAGCACTCGGAAGGTCTTCGTTGCTTTTATTGCGACGACGAATTGCCCGACGGAACCTCTTGAATTGTTCTTCTATATCCTCGGGAAACTCATCATCATATTCATTGAAATAATCGTTCATTTGCAAAAAATAAAAATAATAATTACAATAATACAACTTATCAAACAAATAATTAAACAAAATATTTTAGTATATAAATGTGTTATTATTTAATTTGTAACAAAAAATTGTTGCTTGTTTTATTATATAGTATAAACTTTTATCAAATTAATTTCGTATTATCACAAAAAGAGGGAAGCAATGAAACTCAAATATATTCTATTTATTGCGTTTCTACTCGCAGCTTGCAACAGCGAAGAAAAACTAATTGATAATTTTACTGATTCGAATAAAGCATTATTTATTTATAACACAGAGAATACCCTTTCAATTGCAAAAGTAGATTTGCTGAACGGGAATGTGCTAGAAGAAAATATTCTTTCAAAGCTACCTCAGATAAATAGAAATGACACAATTTCTCTTGCACGGCATTTTCGGGATAACATATTTTTATTTGCAAAGGGAAGCTTCAAAATTTATGTTTTAGATTTTAATACACTTGACTATAAATTTACAGTTGATTTTTCGCAAAGCCAGATCATTCCGAACGACATTGCATTTGCTAATGCAACTGATGCATACATTTCGTTCGAGAATACTGACAAGGTGGGTTTGTTAGATTTAACAAATTTTGTCTTGGCAAAGCAGATAAAAGTAGGTTCCTCACCGCGTTCAATAGTAGCATCTGGTAATCAGATTTATGTGGCAAACTACTCGGACAATACTGTTTCAGTAATAGATAGTCGAACAAACAAGCAGGAGTCTGTAATTTCGGTTGCCCACCACCCCGTTTATGTAGGCATTAGTTCAGACGGAAAACAGGTTGTGGTTGTGTCGCGCGGACTTGGGAAAGACCTTACAGACGTTGCTCCTACTGCAGCAATAGCAACAATTATTGATGTTTCAACAAGGCAGAAACTTGGCGAAATACCAATAGGAACATCTTCCATCAAAGCTGAAACCGTTCTACCTGTTTCATCAGTAATAACAAACTCAAATTATTTGTTTGTTACAAACGGTAATAATTTATTGCGAATAAACGTAAAAAACCGTTCCTCGGCTACTAACGTAGGTAAATATTCATACCGTGAGCTTTTCTTTAATAATTTCAGAAGCGAGTTGATTGCTCTTGAAGTTGACGAACAAGGTAATTCCAAGAAAATAAACATTTGCGACCGTTCCACGGGAACGATAAAACATAGTGTAAACGTTCAAAATGGACTTAGATGGATATTGCCAATTTATTAGAGCAAAGAAGAAAATCAATTGTAAATCTGCAATCACTGCTCGACTTAAGCACAAAACTCAACGAGCTTAACGATGAGCAAAAGATACTTAATGCTTCGATTTTGAGTATGATGGGTAAGCTAAAATTTTCACGTTCTGCTGTATACATCAGAAACGAGGAATGCCTACAATTAGCTGTAGATAAAGGAATAAAACTATTGCCCGAAAAGGTATATTTTAGCGATTTCAAATTTTCTACACTTAGTAATTTTTTTAAGAAATTTCAACTTAGCTATATTTTTCCGGTTTATTACAAAAGCGAGCTTCTTGCTGTTTTTCTGCTTTCCAGTCCGCTTGGAAAAACTGAGCTGACAGACGAAGAGTTACATTACGGCGAACTAATATCGCAAATTACTGCTAACGCACTTCAAACAACCAAATATGTGCATAGTTTGAGCAAAGCGAAGCTTAAAGCAGAACGCCATAGCCAGATGCTTTCGACTGTATTTGAAATTTCAAGAGATTTCAGCCATTTGCTTTCACGTGATAAAATCGTAAAAATGCTTTCGTATCACTTGATGGGACAGTTGATGATAAATCGGTTCGCTTTGCTTCTGAAAATTAGCAAAAACAATTATGAGGTGCTAATAAATAGATTTAACAATTCAGAAAATGGAACTCGAATAGAAATTAGTGGAGAAAATCAATTTGTAAATGTAATAGAAAAAGCTGAGTTCCCGCACAACATAGCTGAATTGTTTCCAAAGGCAGAGCTACTTGTGCCTATGATTGTGCAAGGTGAAACCAAAGGGCTGCTGATTGTAGGTCCGACATATAATTCTGCACCGTATGATGAAACAAAGAAACTGTTTATTACAGCCATTGCTAATACAACAATAACAGCGATGGAAAACGAACGATTATTTCAGGAAGAACTTGCCAAAAAAGCAATCGAGAGCGAACTTGCTTATGCACTCGAAATTCAAAAGAACCTCTTGCCCAAAGTAGCTCCTGCTATTCCAAATTATTCTATTTATGGTCGTAGCATTCCTTCGCGTCAAGTGGGTGGCGATTACTTTGATTACATTATGATAGATAACTATCAATTATTGGTTGCAATAGCTGACGTTTCCGGCAAAGGATTGCCAGCCGCGCTTCTTATGGCAAATTTTCAGTCTGCCTTGCGTATATTGGCTTCGCTTGAGCTTGAATTAAATGAATTAGTTGAAAAATTAAATAGTTTGGTCTATTCAAATACTTCTCCTGATAAATTTATTACGTTTTTTGTTGGAAAGCTTGACCTTAAATCGAATAAGTTTACTTATATAAACGCCGGACACAATCCACCTATGCTATATAGAAATAAGACAAAAGAAATTGAATTATTAAGAAAAGGTGGCTTGCTGCTTGGTTGCTTGGATAAAGTTTTCAATTATGAAGTAGGCGAAACAGAGTTCAGTGAAGAAGACACTATCGTGATGTTTACCGACGGAGTAAGCGAAGCTCAGAACAAACACGGCGAAGAATTCACAGAAGCAAGATTAGAAAAAATAATAAAAGAATATCATAAATATAATGCCGAATTGCTTATAGAAAAAATTATCTCAGAAGTAGAGGAACATTCGTTTAAAGCAAGCTACTATGATGATATTACAATTGTTGGATTAAAAAGAGAAAAATAAAGAATATCAAATTTCTCTTCTTCAACAAAATTTCTATTTCTGCGGGATTAAACAATAATCTGCATCACAACAAAAAAGGCGAATTTACATTCGCCTTTAATAGGAATAAATAGTAAAGCCCTATAACTGGTTGCTCTTTGGACTGTTTAATGCAAGCTTACGCAAATCGTTAGTTGACAGACGGCGACCACCGATAAAGCGGGTTTTATAGAACTGGCTTTCCAGCGAAGAAACGGTAACACCGAATCTCGAGCTTGCGTGAGCGAATAAGTTATCCCCTAAATAAATGCCTACGTGTGATGCGAATTTTCTTGAATATGTATGGAAAAATACTAAATCACCGAATTCAAGGTTTTTGCGACTAACTTTTTGTCCGACGTTAATTTGTTCGCGAGCGGTTCTCGGAAGAGCGATATTAGCAACTTCAAGGAAAATTCTTTGGGTCCATCCGGAGCAATCGATAGCACTTTCGGAAGTTCCGCCAAAGCGATAAGGAGTGCCAAGCCATTCCATTATTTTGTCCATCAAGTCAGTTTTTTTCAAGCCATATGAAGTTTTGTCGAACTCTCCGGTAACAAATTGAATCCAAAGAGTCTTAAAATCATCAATATTTACTGTAATATCGTCTTCTTTTTCGAGTTCAGCTAAGTCTTCGCCGTAGTCGCCGACGATATTAGGGTCGTATAGGTCTTCGCCATCGTTATTAAGTAACCAGTCGTTGTTTTGTCCCACTTTGGATTCCAAACCAGCTAATTCACTAACAGATGCAGAATTTGATTTTATTATTTCGATTGCTTGTGCGCGAGTTGCGGAAGGATTGTATTTAGTACTTTTTGCACGACGATGTGTTTTTTTCTTTTTAGCAGCAGAGACATCTTCAAACGAAGCTAACAATAATATGGGCAAAATCAGAATTATTATTAATTTCTTTAACTTACTATATCCAAACATTCTTTCTCTCCAATTTTGAGACATTTTTACACTCCGATTTGAGCTCCAAACCGGGAGTAATTTTTTAGTTAATTTTACGTTTCACTTAATAAAAGGAAACTTTAAAACAAAGTGTGAAAAAAATTACACATTCAACACAATGCAATAAACAAAAATCTCAAAAAAACACCAAAGAAAAAATTGATTTATGATAAAATTTTAATCAAATATTCATTTTTCTGAACGTGTTTAGCCCACGCTAATATTCTAAAATTATTGATAATATTGGATTTTTGAAATTTTCTTGTTAATTTTGATGAAAATTATAAATATCAGGAAAAAATCATGTTAATTTCGGCTGTTCAATTTGCACCTGAATTTTTTAATAAAGAATTTAACATTGAATATGTGAAAAAATGTTTATCTGAAATAAAATCTGACATAATAGTTTTTCCTGAGTTGAGCCTAAGCGGATATTTTTTTCTTAACCGTGATGAAGCTTCGGCAAATGCAATAGATTTTGAGTCAGAAGAATTAGATTTTTTGCGAGAAGATGCGCAAAACAACAATAGAATAATAATAATCGGTTTTGCTGAAAGCAAAGGCAACAAGATATTCAATTCAGCAGGTTTATTTTTTCCGGACAAGACGCTAAATTGTGTATATAGAAAAACACATTTATTTTATAAAGAAATTTACGCATTCGACCGTGGTGATACTGGCTTTTTTGTTGTTTCGTTTCCAGATAGGGACATCCGAATTGGCACAATGATTTGTTACGATTGGCGTTTCCCAGAGGCAGCAAGGTGTCTTGGTCTGGATGGAGCCGATTTAATTGCGTGTCCGTCGAACCTGGTAACTCCATTGTGGAACAAAGTAATGCCAGCAAGAGCAATAGAGAACAAGGTGTATCTGGCAGTTGCCAATCGTATTGGTATAGAGAAACGAAATGATGAAACTCTGCTTTTCAATGGACGTTCGTCTATTTATGATTATAATGGGGACACTCTTGCAGAAGCACCATCTGACAGTGCTAAAATAAAAACTGCTGAGATCTATCCGGAGCGAACCCGCGATAAATCATTTAATTTGATAAATGACATTAATAACGATAGATTACCAGATATGTACAAGCAAATAATGAAAAAGTTGTAGGTATAGTTATGATTGATAGAGAGAAAATAACATCGAAAAACCCTAAAATAAAGTTCTCTTATGCAAAGCAGATTGTAAGGGATAGTGCAAAAAATCCAGCCTTTTTTTTGGAGGATTTTGATTATATAATTGAACTCACGAAAGAAAAGAACAACATTATAAAGTGGACAGGTATTGATTTGCTTGGCAATTTAGCAACTGTATTGACTGATGAAAATGTTGCAAAGATACTGCCGATGTTAAAAGATTTTCTGCTGAGCGGGAAATTAATTCCATCTAATCACGCTCTGGCAGCTCTTGGGCAAATATTACTTCATAAGCCACATTTTGCCGACGAGATCGTTCCGATGTTTCTTGCACTGAGAAATATTAAGTTCGATACAGAGGACTGCCGCGATATTTCTCGTGGGAAATTGCTCGAATTCCTGAAAGAAAACTATAGATTTATTATTGGAAACAAAGAAGCAAAAGAATTTGTCGAGGAATGCACAACAAGTTCCCGTGAAAATGTTGCAAAACTTGCAAAGCAAGTATTGAAAAAAATCAAGGCAACTGCATAATAATTTAATATTTTCATAAATATACAAAATAGGGTATATATAATTATATCCTATTTTATTTACAACAGAAAAAACAGGTTGACTTATCTATTAGTTTCGAATTTATCGTAATTATTGGTTACAACTACCGAAAAATTATTCGGGTGGAGAGAATATTTTCCTTCTATGTCAATTGCAACATTAACACGATTGTTATCTGAGAAATGCTCACTGACGTAACTCTTCAATACAGAATAACGTTGGTTTAGCAGTTTAGTATAGTCAGGAATTTCGGCTGTCTCGGTTTGAGCAGTCTGTTGCTTTTTCACAGGTTTTTTAGACGATTTTGTTTTGTCCGGAGTATTATCGATAGCATTAACTTTTATTTCGGAAGGTCTATTCATATCTGAGGCACTGACATAAAAAGTAAATTCCACAGCACGGTTATATTTTAGCACCTCTTTTATTTCACCAGCGATTTGCGAGAAATCGGCATTCAATTCAGCACTATTGTTTTTAAATAAAGGAGACTGCAAATAAATATCCGTTGGGAGCAATCGCTTAACTGAGAAATTTTGTTGAATTTCTTTATACTTTTCGCTTGGTTGCACTTGCAGATCATAAGTTTTACGAGCAACATTCCAGCTATGAAGGATAACTTTGTAATTGTCTGATGGCAGAACTTGTTCCCAATTGCCTGTAATGGAATTTGATTTCGTTCGAATTTTTTTCCCATTAGAGGCGCGAAATTCAAGTTCGGTTTCGACTGGTTCGCCAGTGAGCTCGCAGGTAACGCGACCTTTTACAATGACGTTGCCACCAATGCTGTAAATTTGTTTATCTGATTGAGAAAATAATAATGAAGAAGATAACAACAGGAAAAAAACTACTAACTTTTTCATTTACTGGTATATTGTATAAAACATTTTATTAGAAACGAAACATAAAAAATTATATTATAAAAAATGCTGCCATCACTGGGGCAGCACTTTTTTACTATTTATTTTAAAAATATAATTAGAATAGGCTGACGAATGAAAATCTCAAATCAACACCGATTTGAAGAGCGTTTACTCGCCAATCGAAATCACTATTTAAGTTAGTAACCCCAAAATTATAGAAAACAGCAGGAACAATATACATACCACCTTTCATAAGCACTTCATATTGCACACCAAACTTTAATCCTAAACGAAAAGCACTTGAATTAGGAATATCGCCATCTTGAATAACTATTGTTCTATCGTTGTTAGTATATTTGTAGCCTTTAGCTTCAGCGTTTGGGTCGCGACTGAATTGTGCATTTAAAGGACGAATTAAGTTCATTGTCTGTTTCTGAGTTTTAACAAGAGCGAAATCAAATGTTGGACCAACTGTAAGCCCTAAGCCATTTCCCTGAATAGGATTGAATTTATACATTACTTCGAAAGTTACCAAATCATATTTCACTTCGTTTTTGTGAACAATAGAAGTGTATTCTATAGATTCTACAGTATCTCTGCCGCTTATAGAAATCACACGCGTTGGAAGGTCGAGATCGTTTTGCTCCATCGATGCAGGCAAATTATTGTATAATAAACGAGCTATAATAGAAGAATTTGAATTCTCAGCCTCGCCCAAAAGATATTCAAAGGAAAGTCCTCCAAAAAATCCGTTGCTCGAACCATCAACAAAAGTTGGGCACAGCGGATCCTGAGCAAATGTTTTCAATTCAACTGTGTGCATAGACTTATTGTATCCCAGAACGGGACCAACGTAGAGATTAGGCTTTTTCTCGACAGGCATAAGAGGGTCTGCTAAATCCATTTGAGCATTCGACTTAAAAAAGGATAACGCAAATATCCCGAGACATAGTAAAATGAACCTTTTGTTCATAATTAACCTACTATTTAGTTTTAATAAAAATAATATTTTCCTTCATTTGTTTTGATAAAAGTATCAAATTGTAAACACCATTTGTTAAGTCTGAGGTGTTGTATCTCAAAATATATTTACCTTTATGAAATTTTCTGCTTTCATCTAAAATCATCATTTTCCCTTGCATATCAGTTAAATAAAGCGTAACCTCATCATTATCAACTAGATATAATTCCACTACCAATTCATCTATAATTGGATTTGGAGTTACACTTAAATATGGCAAATTAGTAATTAATTTTATTGGACGCAAGGGAAAATTACATACGTTGATAATTTTCAACGGAATTAAGTCAATCAGTGGATCGAAGCAATTATCAGCATTAAGAGATAATTTTATTGTAGTTGAATCATCCTTATGAAGTAATCCCAAAAATTCGAGTGTGAAATAAAAATCGAGAGGTTCGGAAATAATCAGCGAATCAACAGACAATATAAGATTAATTCTATCATTGGATTTATTTATTTGCGATATTAAATGCAAATCAGTATTGGCACCTTTCAGAACAAATTCAGTATTATTGCTCAGCAAATCGAGCAGGAAGCGATTGACAAACAATGAAATATTTGGTGCTATTTTAGCATCTATACCCTTTGGGAAACGACCGTGAATGTGCAATTTAACTGTGTCGCCCGGAACTACGCGCAAATTGTTCGCTTCCACAAGTTCAATCTGATATACTATCGGCGACATTTCTACTTCAAGTATTTGACTAAGAGTATCGTTGAAAAGCATCTCGAATTCGACTTTTCCATTTTGGTTTCTTTCAGCATAAGAAACAATTGGTATTGCAAGTGAGCAATCTGGCAATATTGTAAATGGCAACAAGGCAGATATATCTGTTGCAAAATCCACGAACAAGTCTTTATTATTTCTGTTTATTGTGATAGATTGAACATTAATATTTACATTTCCAAGATTTCGGATTACTAAATTTCCTGAGTAGAACCTGCAGGCTTCAAAATTATTAAAATCAACTGACATTGAATAATTGAGCGTATCAATTGGCAAAGCATATCCAGAGATTGTAACAGTATCGCGTTTAATGCCATAGTTTGGAAGTGCATCGCTAACGATTTCGAGAAAGAGAATATGTTCGCCAGCTCGTCTTGGTTTGAATTTAGTCTGAAAATAAACTTTCTCGTTAGGTTGAATTTTTTGGTTACTAAAAGGATAATTTTCAATCTCGAAAGAATTAATATCTCCGCCTATAATATTCACATCAAATACTGTCAGGTCTTCATTGCCGGAGGTCTCGAAAATCAAAAGAGCACTATCCAAATCGTGAGAAACAAATGTGGTATCAAAGCGATTATCGAAAGAGGTGATTTCGGGCAAAGTGCCAACTCCTGTGATTTCAATATTAATCGGTGGGTGAAGCTCCCAGTCGCACTGAAATTTCGCAACAGTATTGTAATTAATTGTTTTAGTTGGTTCGAATGAAAAATCAAGGAGTTTTTCCTGATTTATTCCCAATGGAATACCATCAAGATTATAAATCAACTCAAAATTTCCATCATCTAAATTGCCGTCGAGAGTTTGAATAGAAATTGTAGTAGCATCGTTACCGGAATTTTTCAGCAAAGCGGAAATAGAATTTTTAGTCCCAACTCTTTTTCTGCCAAAATCAACTATAACATCATTAATATCCGGGGCAATTCCTTCGCCTTTGATTTGAGCAGTTGCGCTCAGACCAAAACTATTTGTAGCAGTAATGTCGAAATCATAGAAATATCTTTGCGAAGGTGAAAAGACTACCCAATATTGACGTTCTTCGCCGGGCAGAAGCGAAATCGGATATTGAATGTTTTCGAGTTGAAAATCAGTGAAACCATTAAAACCGCTGATGTTTTCAATTAAGATATTTGTATTGCCTGTATTAACAAGCTTTATAAATCCTAATGCCTCGTTTCCTAAGCGAATTTTTCCAAAATCGTACCCTGTGAGTTCGAATTGAGGAGCAAACACGCGACCGTTTAATTTAACGATTTTAGTATAGTCGCAATCGAAATTAAGTCTTAGATCGGCAGAAAGAGAAGTTGAATCACCATTTGGAGCAAAGCAAACCTGCAGATTTATTTTTTCTTTTGGGGAAAGCTGATAAGGAAGCGTCCTGCCGGTGTTGAAGGAAATTCTGCCATCGCCAACAATATCAATTGATTGCAGTTCAATAATTTTATTACTATTGTTGGTTATTTCAAAGCTTCGGCAATCTTTGCTATTTAGTGCAGTATTTGGGAAACTTAGCGATTCGACATTGTCAATTTTTGTGCCGATATAATTAAAGGAATATCTTGTGCGGTTGCTTGCTTTGTCGAAAAAGTCAATAGTAAAGCGCCCATCTCGATAAAGATCTATTGGCGAAGCTGTAAAATTAGCAAAAAAAGCAGTATCAGAAATCTCGGAAATTGTCCAGGAATAGTTATTTGTAAGCTCTGGAACAACATAAGCGTAGTCCAGACCTAAATCGGCAGCATTGTGCAGGTCGGTAACGAAACCTTGAATAACACCGCAAATATCGGAAACCTTAATTGTAGGAGGAATAGTATCCGGATTAGTGGGATCGATAAGCGAATTGCCAAGCGACATAGCGTAGGAATCGTGAAAACCATAAGCGTATAAGACACCGGAAAATTTTCCGGAAGTGGAGGATAGCTTGTGGCGTCCTTCTTTGAGCCTTATCGAAGTCCAGGAATAGTTTGTATTTGGGATAGCTTCGACAGATACATCCCACATATCGGTAATTTTTTGACCGTCGAGCGCTAAAGTTGCAAGAGCGGAATTTTCGAAAACGACAGCAACGCGATGCTCTTTGAATTGATCTTCAACCCGAAAATTACGAGGTGTGAGGAAAAGAATCTCGTTAACAAATTGTTCTGTTGGCGGGATCACAACCATTGACGGATCGTATTCTTTAGAGTCGCCAAATTCTCCGGTATGTTGCATATACTGAACAATTTGAATAGGTTTGTTTGAATTCCAGACTATAGGAGTATTTAAATTTCTGACTTCGTAATAGCCACCAGTACTGTTGATTGGCAGATAGCTAGTACTTCCATCTAACTTTCTCATTTCAACAATTGTTTCCGGCTCGAGAGCAACAATACGGAACAAATCACCTTTTGAATTCACACCAAAAGGTGTTGAAATAAAGTTTTTTCCCCAAGAATACGTCGGGGGAAGCATTTCCACGAGATGATCTTTGGAATCAAACGGGTAAGGAGCATTTTGTGGAATAGCTGTTCTTACGTGGCCGGATAGTAATCCAAATGGTTTGTTGCCGGTAACAATTGTTCCGGTTAGATCACCGAATCCTTTTGGAAATGGATAGGACTGGACTAAATAGACATCGCCCTGATTAAGTATCACCTGATAATTTTGATTAACTAATTTACCGGCTCGGGTGTTTGATTTTGGAGTAAAATTAATAACAGTTCCATCATACGCAGCAATAATCAAAAATTGGCTGGAGCGAGGAACAAACTTCGTTAGGGAATCTAAATTTTCGCGTTCAGGTGCAACATATTGATCGTTGGGATAGCTTGCAACGATGTATTTTTTCCCCCAGCGCGAGACCGGAATAGCCGAGTAGCTGTCGCTTGTTGTGAGTTTACTCGAAAAACAATAAACAGTAATAGGAATATCTGATTTAATTTGTATTGCCAATTTTTCTGGGACTTCTGAATTTCTTGCTTCTAAGGTAGCGGGCACTTCTATTTCTTTGATTTCGTTGGCTCTCAAAGAACCTGTAAAAGTTTCGCCTGGCATTATCACCTGATAGTTGGCAGGATAGAGTGATGTAAGAAAAATACGTAAAACAAGCGGATCTCTGTTGAGATGAATTTCGTTTTGCATAAAAGACACATAAAAATTTCTTCCGGAATAGGAAGAATACGTATTCGTATATGCATTTTGCCCACAAAACAAGAGCAAAACAGCAATTGTAAGAAAAAATGTGTATTTCATCGCAAAAGCAAAATTAATTATCTTTAATTTAACTTATTTTTAATTAATTTCAAAATTAACATTAACTTAATTAATTAGTATTATTAAATACAATAAACAAATTATTGTTTATTTTGTAACGCTTTTATTATTCTAAAAGTTATTTTCTAAAAGTTATTTTCTAATTGAAGTATGTTATATATTTAACATTTTTGTAAATTTGCAGATTAAATATATTTGAAAGAATTATGAAAAAAATCATTTCTGTTGTCGGGGCGCGGCCAAATTTTATGAAAATTGCGCCAATCGTACGGGAAACCGCAAAATACTCTGATAAAATCCAGCATATCATTGTGCACACCGGACAACATTACGATTATGAGATGTCCGAGGCGTTTTTTCAGGATTTGGAGATGCCAAAGCCTGATTTCTTCCTTGGGGTTGGTTCCGGAACACACGCCGAACAAACAGCTAAAGTAATGATTGAGTTCGAAAAGGTATGCAAGCAGGTGCAACCTGATTTAGTTTTGGTTGCTGGTGATGTAAACTCCACGATGGCTGCCGCAATTACTGCTAAGAAGCTCAATATTCCTCTTGGACATATTGAATCTGGATTGCGCTCGGGCGATCGCACAATGCCAGAAGAAATCAATCGAATAGTTACTGATGCAATTTCTGATTTGCTCTTTGTTACTGAAAAATCAGGCTACGAAAATTTATTGAATGAAGGTGTGCCAAGTGAAAAAATTCACTTTGTAGGAAATACTATGATTGATTCAGTGATTTTCGCAAAAGATAGGCTACACAAATCGACAATATTGGAAAAACTGAATCTCGCAAAGGACGATTACGTCCTTGTTACTTTGCATAGACCTACAAATGTTGATGAACCTGAAATGTTGAAAATGTTTTTTGATATTTTTGACTACATAACAAGCAAAAAGAAAATTGTTTTCCCTCTTCATCCAAGAACTCGAAAGAAAATCGAAGAATTTGGTCTATCGAACGTTATAAATAACAACAAAAGACTTCTTTTGATAGAACCTCTTGGATATTTGGACTTCCTGAAAATCATGGAAAGTGCCTCGCTTGTGATTACTGATTCGGGGGGAATACAGGAAGAGACAACTTTTTTGGGAATACCCTGCATCACAACAAGAACGACAACCGAACGACCAATAACTGTTGAAATTGGCACAAATGTGCTCGTTCCACCAGAAAAGGAAAACATACTGAAAGCAATATACGAAGCATTCGATCAAAAAAATAAAATTTACGAAGTCCCGAAACTTTGGGACGGGAAAACTGCCTCGAGAATAGTAGAAATTATTTATAATTATCTGAGATAAATAATGAAAAGAATTGCAATAGCAGTGTTTATCTTGTTTGTTGCAAGTATAAATCTAAGCTCACAACTGAAAGGGCTGCCATCATCTTCAACACTTGACAAAGAAGACATATTCAAGCTGCAAACTTCAACAGACAAGGCATTGACCTCTGCAATAGAACAGGATAGGATGCCTGTTGGCAATGTAGTAGAGCCGAAGTATTACTATTTAGGACCTGGCGATATTGTTTCATTGCAGGCAAATCCTATTGTTCCCTATGAAGTGCCACTTATGGTGTCGCCCGATCTAACCCTTGTATTGCCACGCGGCGGAGAAATATCTGTTCGGGATATGACACTTGCACAGTTGAAAGATACTCTATCAAGTATTTTCAGGCAAAGGAACGAAAGAGTAGAAGTCAATCTTTCGCTGAGGAAGGCAAGAACTGTAATTGTTACTATAAGTGGAAATGTGTTGTTCCCCGGTACTTACGCTTTGCCTTCGTCATATAGAGTATCAACAGCAATAAAATTCGCAAATCAAATTTCTACAGAAAAATCACTTGCAGACGAAGAAAAAATATCGATACAAAAACTACAATCAAGGACAAGAGAAAGAACCAAAAGCTATTCCGAAGCAGGAATAGCAGCAGAAAATCTGTATTCAATGCGAAATATTACTCTGTTGCGTAAATTTAAAACTTCACAAAATGTTGATATAGAGCGAGCAATTGCAACAGGAGACCTTGGCTACGACCCGTTCATTGCAGAAGGCGATGAAATATTCGTCCCATTCGAACCATATCAATATCCAAAAGTATCTTTGAGCGGTGCTGTTCACAGACCTGTTGTGCTTCCCTACAAAAATGACGATAAATTATCTTATGTGTTGAAATTCTGCTACGGACTTAAAGATAATGCTGACTTGAACAATATTACACTATATCAGCAGGGACAAGCTCCAAGAAAAATAAAGGTTGACAGAAACTTAAACCTGTTGCAAGAAGATATTGAGATTGAAGCCGGAGCAAGCATTGTTGTCGGGATGTTGGAGCAAAAAAAATATGAAAACACGGCAACTGTTTCGGTTCGTGGAGAAGTTCAAAATCCCGGAATTTATCCAGTTACTTTTGGACAAACACGCCTTAAAGATGTGATAGCTCAAGCAGGAGGTTTCACAAGCAAAGCGTATTTGCCGCTTGCATATATTACCAGACGTCAGGAAATGATTGATGCATATGTAGATTACCGGGGAGAGTATTTTTCATCCTTCCAGTACAGTGATTTAACGATGGAGGATACAACGCGTTTCTATATTGATATGATGCTTAAAAAGCAAATTGTTTCTTGTGATTTTGTAAAAGCATTTAAGGAAAATTCAGAAATAGATAACGTTCTGCTTTACGACGGTGATGTGATAACAGTGCCGGACAATCCCGGATATGTTTACGTATATGGTCAGGTTAATCATCCGGGATATGTAGAGTTTCACGAAGGCAAAACAATGCAATGGTATATTGAGAAAGCTGGAGGCTATGCGCAAGGAGCTGCGAAAAAGCGATCCCGTATTATTCGTGGCAAATCTCGCGTATGGACAGAAGGCGATGAAAATACATTCGTGTTCGCAGGTGATGAAATTTATGTGCCGCGTCCGCCAGACGTTCCTCTTGCAATAGAATGGCAAAAATACGGAACAATTGCTTCGCTTGTGAGTGTAACAGTTGCTGTAATCGGAACTTTATTTAACATTTACTGGGTTTCGAAGAACAAATAATGATAAAAAGAAGATTAATAGCGGCAATCTGCCTTTTGATTGCAAGCACTGTATATGCACAAGTAGAAAATGTTCAGGTTGCCCACCCTGTATATATCTTTCTGCAAAGAGCTGAATCTATTGGTTTGCTTGAACATCTTTCGCTATCGTCGCTGCCACTTCAAAAAATGGAAATTCAGGAATTTCTGCGTTTAATTAATAATAAGCGAGAATATCTTTCAAATTCTGATGTAAAATTACTTGAAAAGTATTTAATCGAATTCGAAATTGTTAGTAGAGAAAAAACAGTTCTTTTCAGTAGCCCAAGCGATAGTTCTTTTGTGCTTTCAAAAGATTTGTTTTCGGGCAAAGAAAAGTTTTTCTATTATTATTCTTACGACTCTACAAGAGTTTTGGTTTCGCCACTTGGTATGCTCGATAATATGTTCTCCCTAAGAAATGGCGAAAAAAGCATCATAGGTACTTTAGGTGTTCGCTTCAATGGAAGCATCGACAATCGAATGGGGTTTAATTTGCAGGCGACTAATGGACGTTTGTTCTCTGGTTCGCGTGAACTTGCTGCAGCCGATAAATACTATGCAAAAAGTATAAAATTTACAAAATTGAATGATGATATTGACTTTTCTGAATCGCACGTGAATTATCGTAATCGTTGGTTCTTTGCATCAATCGCACGCGAAACAAAGCTCGAAGGTGCCGGACTTCAGCAAAGAATTTTTATTGCAGACCTTGCGCCAGCATTCGATGCGCTCACTCTTGCAGCAAAATTCAGCAATTTTGAATATTCATTTATTCACGGTTCGCTTATTGGGGAGCCAACTCAAAGCTCGATTGGTGCCTTCGCAGAAATACCACCCAAGTATATGGCTTACCATAAAATTGCGGTTAGACCGAGCTGGGGAGAAGTTGCCTTTGTCGAGCAAGTGATATACTCGAATAGGAATACTGATTTAGCATACCTGAACCCGATTGGCTTTTTGAAATCGATTGAACACGCATTGCACGATAGAGATAATTCGCTTATGGGATTGTTTTATACAGTTCGCCCGGTTAGCAGATTGCAAATCAAAGGCAGTTATTTGCTCGACGACATAATTTTCGAAAAAGTCGGAACAGGCTACTGGAGCAACAAGATGGCTTATAATTTCTCAGTAGAATATGCTTCCCTATATAATCTGGATATTGGATTTGAGTATGCACGGGTCGAACCATATACTTTTTCGCATTTTAACCGACAAAACACTGTTTCGCACGATGGAAAACTTATTGGTTCTATACTCTTGCCTAATTCAGACAGATATTTGCTATCGGTAAAATACTGGTGGGGGCAGCGTTATCCTATTGAACTTGGAATAAGCTACACACGGCACGGAGCAAATGTTTTCGAAGGCGATAGCTTAATATATAATGCAGGTGGCGACCCATTTCAAACTCGCAGATGGTTCGACCCGATGGAAATTTCATTTTTGAGTGGCAAGGTAGAACGGAATTTTTCAGCTTCTATTTCAATGGGATATGAAATATTAAGTAATTTCTATGTTTTGGGATATTTCAGGCATTCAAATATAAATGGGGATGTGCGTCCATACGCACGTTTGATATTAAAATTTGGTGATTTTTAATTAAAAAAGGTTAGTTATGAAAAAAATTGTTGAATGTGTGCCAAATTTTTCAGAAGGCAGGAACGAAGAGATAATCAATGCAATAGCAGATGCCATCAGACAAACAGAAGGTTGCACACTGCTCGATGTTGACCCGGGCAAATCAACCAACAGAACAGTTTATACATTCGTTGGCTCTCCCGAACACATCGTAGATGGTGCAATTAACGCAGCAAAAGTTGCGAGAAAACTAATTGATATGCGCCACCACAAAGGTGAACATCCACGAATGGGAGCATTGGACGTTTGTCCGTTTATTCCTGTTGCAAATGTTACTATGGAAGAGTGCGTAGAGCTTGCAAAAGAGTTTGGCCGGCGTGCTGCCGAAGAAATTGGCATTCCGGTTTATTTGTATGAATATGCACAAGAGAAAGAATATCGCAAGCGTCTTCCGGATATTCGCCAGGGTGAGTATGAAGGATTACGTGAAAAAATACATAAGCCCGAGTGGAAGCCCGATTTTGGTTCTGCCGAGTTTATTCCGGAATGGGGGGCAACTGTTGCAGGAGCAAGATTTTTCCTGATTGCATATAATATCAACATACTTGGAACAAACAACCAGGCTCACCGGATTGCGTTGGATCTGCGTGAGGCTGGTCGCGGAGATGGTCAGCCAGGATTGCTCAAAGAAGTGAAAGCAATTGGCTGGTGGGTAAATGAATACAATATGGCTCAAATCTCTATGAATTTGACTAATTTCAAGGTTACTCCGCCACACATCGCATTCGAAGAAGCAAAACGCATAGCTAAGGAAATTAACGTCGGAGTTGCGGGTTCGGAAATAGTAGGATTAATCCCGCTCGAAGCAATGCTGATGGCAGCAGATTATTATATAGAAAAAGAAAATTTGTTTATTTTGGATGAAGACCAAAAAATCAAGCTTGTAATTGATAGACTTGGGCTAAATTCTGTTTCGCAGTTTGACCCAAAGAAACGAATAATTGAGTATATAATAAAAGAAGAAGCGGTTGAACCACTTGCCGGGATGACAGTTAGAGCTTTCATCGAAGAAGTAGCTGCTCGTTCGTCTGCACCCGGCGGAGGAAGTGCTTCGGCAGCAATTGCCGCAATCGGTTCCGGACTTGGAGCAATGGTAGCAAAGCTTACTTATGGAGTTCGTAAATTCGAGCATCTTGAAAAGGATTTACGGAAAATTATTCCGCCGTTGCATAATGCAGTGCAATCGCTTATTCCAATGATTGATGCCGACACAAACGCGTTCAATGACTATATGGAGGCACTAAGACTTCCGAAAGACACTGAAGAGGAAAAGCGTGTGCGAGAGCAGAAAATGCAAGATGGCTTGAAAAAGGCAATCGAGGTGCCACTTGGCACTATGCGACTTGGAGATGCAGTTTGGGACGCAATGGTTGAATGTGCAAAAATTGGGAATATTGCTTCGAAATCGGATGTTGAAGTTGGGGCGCGTGCACTTGAAGTTGGGATTTGGGGAGCATACCGTAATGTGTTGATTAACTTGCCGGGAATAAAGGACGAAGAGTTCAAGCAAAGAATTCTTGCAGAGGCAGAAGCTATGGTTGGTCGGGCAAAAGCAAAATGCGACGAAATACTGAAAATATTAGACGACAGGGACAAAAAATAATATTTGAATAAAAGAGGCTGCTCAAAAGTGCAGCCTCTTTATTTTTACCCTTCCTGATATTTGTTCTCTTTAATCATTATTA
>CALGXJ010000054.1 GCA_937936035.1 Eximiradius proteiniborus | reverse complement strand
TTGCTTATTTATAATATGATAATTATCTCGTTAAGATAAAATTTTAATCGTTAAATCTCTCGAACAAATGTTCCATAATTTTCTTAGCTGCATAAGGAATATTTGTTCCTGGACCGAATATTTCAGCAACACCAGCTTTATATAAGAATTCATAATCTTGCTGAGGAATGACACCACCAGCAATAACAATAATATCTTCGCGGCCGTATTTCTTCAATTCTTCAATTAATTGAGGAATCAAAGTTTTATGACCAGCAGCAAGAGAAGAAGCGCCAACAACGTGAACGTCGTTTTCGACTGCTTGTTTTGCTGTTTCCTGTGGAGTCTGGAAAAGCGGACCAACATCGACGTCAAATCCCATATCAGCATAGGCAGTAGATACAACTTTAGCGCCGCGGTCGTGCCCGTCCTGTCCCATTTTAGCTACTAAAATTCTTGGGCGACGTCCCTCACGGCGTTCAAATTCGTCAGTCATACGACGAACTTCTTCAATAGCAGATTTTTCAGCATATTCAGAACTATAAACGCCGGAAATTGTTCGGGTTGTAGCAACATGACGACCACAAACCTTTTCGATAGCATAGGAAATTTCGCCAAGAGAAGCTCGACGTTTTGCAGCCTCGATTGCAAGCTCGAGCAAATTGCCATTACCAGAAGCAGTGGCTTCAGTAATTTTATTTAATATTTCATCAACTTCGGCTTGATTACGATTAGCTTTAAGTTCTTGCAATCTCTTAATTTGCTGTTCACGAACAGCAGAATTATCAATATCAAGAATTTCAATAGGCTCTTCTTTTTCAAGTCTGTATCTGTTGACACCAATTATTACTTCACGACCACTATCAATACGAGCCTGACGACGAGCAGAGGCTTCTTCTATTCTCATTTTAGGAATACCGGATTCGATAGCTTTAGCCATACCACCAAGTGATTCAATTTCTTGAATGTGTGCCCAAGCTTTGTCCATAAGTTGCTTAGTAAGCATTTCAACATAGTATGAACCGCCCCAAGGATCAATAACATTACAAATACCGGTTTCCTCCTGAAGGTAAATTTGAGTGTTGCGAGCGATACGAGCGGAGAAATCTGTAGGAAGAGCAATTGCTTCGTCTAATGCATTTGTATGCAGAGATTGAGTATGACCCAAAGCAGCAGCCATAGCCTCAATACAAGTACGTGCAACGTTATTAAATGGATCTTGCTCGGTTAAACTCCAACCAGAAGTTTGAGAATGCGTTCTCAAAGCAAGTGACTTAGGATTTTTAGGGTTGAATTGTTTGATAATTTTTGCCCAGAGAACGCGAGCGGCTCTCATTTTAGCAATTTCCATAAAGTAGTTCATACCAATCGCCCAGAAGAACGAAAGACGTGGAGCAAAAGCATCAATGTCTATACCTGCTTTCAGCCCAGTGCGAACATATTCGAGACCATCTGCAAGAGTGTATCCCATTTCGAGGTCAGCTGTTGCACCAGCTTCCTGCATATGATAGCCAGAAATGGAAATGCTATTAAATTTGGGCATAAATTTTGAAGTAAATTCAAATATATCGGCAATTATTCTCATTGATGTTTCGGGAGGATAAATATATGTGTTGCGAACCATATATTCTTTCAAGATGTCATTTTGGATTGTACCTGAAAGTTGTTCAAGCTTAGCTCCTTGCTCCAGTGCGGCAACTATATAGAAAGCCATCACAGGAATTACCGCACCGTTCATTGTCATAGAGACAG
This sequence comes from Eximiradius proteiniborus, assembly GCA_937936035.1. Taxonomy (GTDB): domain Bacteria; phylum Bacteroidota; class Ignavibacteria; order Kapaibacteriales; family UBA2268; genus JAKIZO01. Next base: position 7,248 of record CALGXJ010000054.1, on the reverse strand, counting down.
AAATTTTGTCAAGTGGAATACCATCGAACAAAATCTTCATATCCAAAATACTATCCACAGCAACACCGGCTTTGCCCACATCGCCAACAACCCGTTCGTGGTCAGAATCATAGCCACGATGTGTAGCAAGATCGAATGCAACAGACAAACCTTTCTGGCCAGCAGCTAAATTTCTACGGTAGAAAGCATTACTTTCTTCAGCGGTAGAAAATCCAGCGTATTGGCGAATTGTCCAGGGACGAGCCACATACATTGTAGGATATGGACCGCGCAAGAAAGGTGGAAGTCCAGCAGTATAATTAAGATGTTCGAAATCCTTAATATCATTTATAGTATATATTGGGAAAATATCAATATTTTCAAGCGTATTAACAATAAAATCATTAAGAGATTTGCCAGATTCTTTTTCAGCTTTTTGTCGCCAGGCATCGAAGCCAATCTGGTTAGAATTCAGATTAAGTTCCATATTTGAAAAATCAGGTGTTTTCATTTTTCACACTCCAAATTAATTCAAAATTCCAATTTCTTTCATCAAAGCAGAAAGAAATTCATAAATATTAGTCTTGATATGAATAAAATCATCAACTCCAGCAGAACGGAAATTCTCGACAAGTTCAGTAGGATAACCAGCTAAAATTAGTTTAGCATTAGGTTTTATCTGTTTAAACTTTCTCGCAAAATCTTCAACGAACTCAGCATAACGTTCGTCAGTTGAGCAAATCACATATACTTTATAATCAGTCGATTTGACTTGATCGATTGCCTCGTCAGGATTCATTGCCCCATCGGTATTAACAATATCCAGACCAGCAACCTGGAAGAAATCAGATGAAAAATCGTTTCTGATTTTGTATTCTTTTAAAAGACCGAAATTTACAAGACATATCTTAATAAGTTGTGGGTCATCCTGAGCTGAAGCTTGTCGCAATTCTTCGAAGATTGTTCCCATACGGTATGGGGAAATAGGTTCAACTTGAATATCATCAGAATTGAGGGCGCCGGTCGCTTCAATAAGCTGCCCAATAGTTGTACATTCGTTGAAAGCTGCGATAGCTTTTTCTAATGATTTATTTCTTTCATTATAAATAGTTTTACGATATTCATTAGTAGCAGCTTCACAAGCAGGATTAGTGCACTTTTCTGCATATTTTTTCAGATGTTTATCAATTTCTGATTGAGGAATATCAAGAAGACTTGAAACTGGCTTTTCTTTGAGATTTGGGTATTTATTTGTTCCTAATAGAGTATCGCGACGAGAAGCAATATTAGCTTTACGACTTTCTGCAGTTATCCTGATTTCTCCCTGAATAAATCCAGCTTTTAATGATTCTAAAATTCCGCCTTTCTTTTCAACTTCACGGAATAATTCCCAAACTTTGTTAGCAATTTGGTTTGTGAGAACTTCGAGATACCAGGAACCGCTTGCAGGATCTATTGTATCGATAAGATGAGTTTCGTGAAATAGAATGTTCTGAACATTGCGTGCAATTCTGAGAGAGAAATCTCCGGGAATTCCAATTGCTTCATCATATGCACCAACACTAATTGACTGGCAACCGCCCAAAACCGCTGAGAGTGCCTCAGTAGTAACTCTCAACATATTAACATTAGGATCGAAAATAGTTTTGTTGATTTTTGAAGTTGAAGCGTGAATATACATTTTTTGCGATTCTTCGTTTCCACCGAATGCTTCAACGATTTTAGCCCAGAGAATACGGGCAGATCTAAATTTAGCAATTTCAGTAAAGAATTTTGGTCCGATAGCAAATTCAAATTCAATGCTCGGAGCAATCTCATCAATTGAAAGACCACGTTGAATGAGTTCACGAATAATAAATGTAGCTTCAGCAAGCGAAAAAGCAACATCTTGAACAGAGCTCGAGCCACCATTCAGATAAGTTTCACCATCGATTGTAATAACTTTTGCGTTTATATTGTTTGCTATTTTCCAACGAATTAGCTGCTCAGCATCATCAATTAATTTAGAAATAGAAACAATTGATTTGCCGTAATTTTTAAGCTGAGCAAGTGGTGAAATACCGAAGCTAAGATTAATTTTAGACTTATCGAATTTATTTTTTTCAATATATGCAATGATTAATGCAGCTAATTCAAGCCCAAGGCTATTAGGTTTGACTTTCAAAGAAGCACATTCCAACTGAACGTCTTTAACTGCATTTTGGAAATCTTTATAATCAGCAACGAGCAAATCTTTGCCTGAAACAGAAGATTGAGTATTTATTGCGAAATTTTCATTGAATTTCAACACAACGCGAGTTTGACCGCGTTCGAGAGCGTTAATAAGTGCCTCATTGAAAACATTTGGCAGAGGTATATTGATTTCTTGAGCAATTTCCCAGGGAGTTATTTTGAAACCTAATCGATCAGTATGACGAAGATAAGGTATTTCTCCTGGCAAATTATTCAAGAAAGTATCTAATTCTTCAACATCGTTTTTAGAGTAAATAGGTTTCAGATCGATACCTTCGTAGGTATTTGTGAGCATCTTTTTTTCGAATGGAGCACCTTTGAGAGCTTCAACTGCTGCCGCTTTCCATTCTTCGTAGCTTGGATAAGGGAATAATTCCGACAAGTTCAAACTGTTTTGTGACATAGCTTTACACTTGATTTGTTAATAATTCAATTATTAATGCAAAAAATAATTTTGCAAGTTAAATTATTCAAAATTATAATATTTTTTTTAATTTACATAACTAATAGTAATTAAACACTGTTTTCTCGATAAAAATTTCTTTTAATAATCATTTTTTGGATTAATTTGATTTTTACTATTTATTTGTTAATTTAAAATTTTTGTTTGTATTTTTGTATAAATTTATATCACATTTTTGGAGATAATTATGAATTTCCCAGCAGAATTAAAATACACTCAGGATCATGAGTGGGTAAGAGTTGATGGTAATATTGCAACAGTAGGCATTTCTGACCATGCACAGGGCGAATTGGGCGATGTTGTATATGTGGATATTCCAGATGATATTACAGAAGTATTGGCTGGTCAGTCCTTTGGAACGATTGAAGCAGTTAAAACTGTTGCTGATTTGTTTGCTCCAGTTAGCGGAAAGGTTGTCGAAGTGAATCGTTCACTCAACGACAATCCTGAAATAGTGAATAAAGATCCTTATGGAGAAGGCTGGATGATAAAAATCGAAATGAGCAATCCAGCTGAATTAGATGCTTTGATGGATGTTAATGCATATAAAGCAATGTTAGACAAATAAAAATTATTATAAAATCCAAGTAAAATGAAAGGTGGTATAAATACCACCTTTTTTTTGCATTTATATTATAAAAAAGAAAATATTTTTTTATTAACAAAATAATGATTAGTTTTGCACGTTAATGAATTATGGTTCAGTATTCATTTTATTTTATGATTGATAATAAGTATGACATAATTTTAGATGCAGCTTCGCAAGTGTTTGCACGCGAAGGGTTTCACAAAGCGAAGATCAGCAAAATAGCAGAAATTGCAGGAATTGGTGCTGGAACGATATATTTATATTTCAAAAACAAAGAGGCAATACTCGAGGAAATATTCTTGCGTTCCTGGTCCCGCATTGAAATGAAGCTCTTGGAAATGAAAAAAATAAAAAATATGACGCCATTGCAAAAAATTGCTGAAATTACTGCTGAAATTATTGAACTAATATATGCAAATGTTTCAGTTGCCAAAATTCTGGTTTATGAATATAGTTTCTGGAATTCCAATAAAAAAGAGAAGTTATCTAAAACAGTAGAGAACTCTCAAAAATTGATAGAAGAATTAATAAGCGACGGAATAAAGGCGAATATTTTCCGGAAAGATATAAACTCCAAAGATGCAACAATGTATATTATTGGAGGAGTTTGGTTTTGGATAGCTTCTAAATCAGATGATTTGTTGTCTTATTCAAAAGATGAACTAACAGATACTTTATTTAATTATATTATATACGGATTGAAATAAAAAAATGTGAATTATGGTTCATTATTCAGATATAAAAAATATGAAAAAAAGAATTTTATGTTTAATCGGTTTGCTTCTGTTTTTTCATAATGCGAATGCACAACTAACGTTGAAAGAAGCAATTAATCGCTCAATATCAACTAACAAAGGCATTGAAGCAGCAAGAAAAAGCGTAGAAGCAAAAACCAATAATGTTCAATCGGCATATGGCAGGTATTTACCGAATATCAATTTCGATATTACCTACAATTATATCGACAGAGATATTGTCATTGATCTATCCCCTATTCGTTCAGCAATAATTTCACTTCAGGCAAATAATCAAGTGGGCTTTTCTAACCTTGAATCTCTATTGAAAACCGGTTCACCACTTACAGCCGAACAACAACTTGCAATAAAACAGGGAGCAATTGAAAAATTAAACAATGCAATTCCTGAATTTGAGAAAACATTAAAAGAAAGAGCATTTCCAAAAGCCACATTTTCAATTAACCAGCCAATTTTTACTGGCGGAAAGATTTCTGCAGGGGTTGATGCTTCCAAAGCACAGAAAGAACTTGAATTAAAAAAATTGGATGCGGAAAAAGCTGAAATCGTCAGTCAAGTCATAATTTCATATATTAATGTATTAATTGCTGAAGAAAATCTGCTGGTGCGTCAGGACGCTCTCAAAACAATTGAAAAACACAAAGAACGTGCAGAAGGAATGTTGAAGCAGGGGCTAATAGCTCCACACGATAAGCTTCGTGCGGATGTTGCATATTCTGAAGCAAGGAGAAATGTATTCGAAGCAGAAGAAAAACTTAAAATTGCTAAAATTGCATTATCGTTGCTGCTAAACAATTATGAAGTCTCTCAACTTGCAGAAAAAATTCAATATAAAACGGTAGAACAAAGTGTTGATTATTTTATTTCGCTTGCTAAAAACAACAACCCATTACTCGAACAAATTCGTTATGGGGCAAAAGCATTAGATGCCAAAGCAAATGCAGAGATGGCAAACTATTTCCCTACGATTTATGGCTTTGGGATGTATGATGTATTCGACCATTATCGTTCGGCAATAGATCCCAAATGGGCAGTTGGAATCGGAGCAAGTTTCACTATTTTTAACGGTATGCGTCGAACAAATGATTATCAGGCTGCTAAAGCCGAGAGCGAAAGTTACTATTCATTAGCCGAAGAAATAGAAAGAAAAATTGAACTTGCGATTAGGAACTTCTATATGGAAATGAAGCTCGCAGAGAATAGTTATCTAATGCTTGAAGATGCAGTCGAGCAAGCAACTGAAAATTTACGACTTAACGAGAAGCGTTACGAAACCGGACTCGGAACATCTATTGAAGTGCTGGACGCTGAACTTTCGCTTGAAGCAATAAAGCTTAAAAGAAATAACGCATTGAAAGAGTATTATTCAAATCTTGCTCAAATCTGTAAAATAAATAATAACAACGATTATTTTCTAAATATTTGGGGAAAAAATAATTAATATAAAGGAGATGAAATGAAAAAGAAAACTGCTCTGATTTTGCTTATTGGTGCCATCGTTATAGTAATGACTGGAATAATAGTAATTCTATTATTGGGAAAGGAAGAACAAACCATCGTTCGAGTAGGACAAGTAGAGATGCGAGAATATGACGTTTCACCCAAAATTCCGGGAAGAATTGACTGGATAAAAGTGGACGAAGGAGACGAAATAAATGTTGGAGATACTATCGCAAAGCTAACAGACAGAGAACTGAAGGCAAAGTATTTTCAAGCGGAAGGTGCAGTTGAAAGCGCGCGTGCACAATTAAATATGCTAATTGCAGGTGCAAGAAAAGAAGAAATTGAAATGGCACGTCGTCAATATGAGGCTGCTTCGAGCCAATTTGAACTTGCAGAAAAGACTTTTCAGAGAATGAAATCATTGTATGAAGATAAATTATTATCAGCACAGGATTTTGACGTAGCAAAACAAAAATATGATGCAGCCCGGGCTCAGAAAGAAGCGGCAAGGGCTCAACTTGATATGGCAATTACAGGTTCAAGAAGTGAGCAAAAAGATATGGCTCGCGGTCAGCTACGCAGAGCAGTGGAATCGTTGGAAGAAGTGGCTGCATATCTTGATGAATCGATTATCACTAGTCCTATTTCCGGAATAATTGCAAAAAGATTTGTAGATGCAGGAGAACTTGTTGCAACAGGTTATCCGGTTATTACTATCATCGACCCAAAAGATGTATGGGTGGAACTCAACTTGCCTGCTCTTGAACTTGAAAATATCAAAATTGGAGATATTATTGAAGGAAGAATTGACGGGCTTGGGCTTAAAACAAAGTTCAAAGTTGTAAATTTCTCAGCAATGGCAGATTATGCAAACTGGCGAATTAGTGCTGACAAAGCAACATTCGAAACTCGTTCATTTACAGTGAAGTTGAAGCCAATAGAAAAGGATATACAATCTCTTCGCCCAGGGATGACAGTTCGTTTCACTATTCCAAAGGAGATTAAAAAATGAAAAGAAATTTTTGGTTCCTATATAATTATTTTTTGATGAATGAAATTAGAAAATTGAAGAAACGCCCTCACGTTGCAGTAATAGCTTTTGTAATGCCATTATTTGCCTGGAGCGTACTGGGTTTAGCATTCGTTAATGGTGATGTGAAAGATGTACCTATAGTGGTTGTTGATTATGATGGTTCAGAATTAACCCGAGCAATTTGCAATAAATTAGATGCAGTTGAATCTGCGAGTGTGATATTGGTTTCGAACAACAAATCTGTGGCTGATAGTTTAATCAAAAGCAATAAATCATTTGCTACAATTATTTTCGATGAAAACTTTACAAAAAAAGTTAAACAAGGAAAAGGTGGCTCAGTAGATATTGTAGTGAATGGTTTTAATATGATATACAGCAAAGTGTTATATAAAGCAATTGCACAAGTACTGCTTGACGAATCAAAGAACATACAGATAAGAAGGCTTGTAGAAAAAGGTTTTAGCAAAAAAGAATCATCAATTCGTGCAACTCCGATAATTACGGATATTTTTGCTCCGGGAAATCCGTATTTTAATTATGCAATATACTTGCTTCCGGGTATGCTGTTATCTATTTTACAAATGTCTTGTAGCTTTGCATCAATTTGGATATTTCGAGAGGAAAAAGAAACAGCTCCGGGGCGGATTACTCCGGGAGAAGGATATAAAACTGCATGGTTATTAGCGAGACTGACACCAGTATATTTACTCTCCTTAATGACAGCAATAATACTATTCTCTGTTTATTTCCCGGT
>CALGXJ010000053.1 GCA_937936035.1 Eximiradius proteiniborus | reverse complement strand
ATGTAATTAATAATCTTTTAGATAAATGCGATACAATTATTATTGGCGGCGGAATGATATTTACTTTCTACAAAGCGATGGGGTATAACATAGGCAAGTCAATTTTAGAAGAAGATAAAATAGAATTGGCAAACAGCTTATTAAATAAAGCAAAGGAAAATAATGTTAATTTATTACTACCGGTTGATGTCGTTGTTGCTGATAAGTTTGAAAATGAAGCAAATATAAAAATTGTCCCAGCTGAAGAAATAGGAAATGAGGATATTGGAATGGATATTGGGCCTAAAACTCAGGAAGAATTTGCCAAAGTTATCTTGTATGCTAAATCAATAGTATGGAATGGTCCGATGGGGGTTTTCGAAATGCCAAATTTTGCAAAAGGCACTTATGCTATTGCTGAAGCTCTTGCTAAAGCTACTGAAAATGGTGCTGTAACCATTGTTGGTGGCGGTGATTCTGCGGCTGCTATTAACCAAATGGGTTTTGATAAAAAAGTATCACATGTTTCAACTGGAGGCGGTGCATCACTTGAATTTTTAGAAGGAAAACAGCTTCCGGGTGTTGTTGCATTAGAAATATAGTATTGTATTATGTTGAGGATATTGTATCTAATAATGACTTTATCAGTTTTATCTCAATCTGCCAAATCCGAACCACTTCGAATTGCAATTTCAAAAGGAAGTGGTTCGGATTCTTATCTGCGTTATGGGGAATGGCTTAAAAGTACTGGCATTGATATTGAAATCGTAGATATGATAAGCTATTCACCTGACGAGGCAGCCAAATTATTGGAAACTTGTCGAGGTTTGGTTCTATCAGGTGGTTCAGACGTTCATCCCGGACGCTATGGAAAAGAAGCAGATTCTTTGCGTTGCCAGATTAATCCTGAAAGAGATACATTGGAATTTAAATTAATTGAAAAGGCATTAGAGTTGAAAATGCCAATTTTAGCAATTTGTCGGGGTATGCAGATACTAAATGTAGCACTTGGTGGCACTTTGATTGTTGATATTCCACAAGATCACCCATCAAATATTTTTCACCAATGCAAAGATAAGTTCCAAATTTGTCACTCGGTTGATATTCTTCCGAACACAAAATTAAACAAGATTACCGGTGTTCTTCGCGATGGTGTAACGTCTTCTCATCATCAGGCTGTTGAATATTTAGCACTTGGACTTGTACCAAATGCACTTGCAGAAGATGGTATTGTCGAGGGATTTGAGTGGCTCGATGATTCTGATAAATCGCCAATTATTGCAGTTCAATGGCATCCTGAACGTATGAGTAATAGCAAATTATCACTTACCTTAGCAATAGAGTTCCTAAATTTTGCAAAACTATTTAACAAGTAATGCAAGACCTTATGCTTCCCATAGAAAATTTTGATTTAACATTTCTTCCTCGTTTCCCTGAGAAAGGATCATTTTGGGAAAGTCGGGGAGACCGTTTTCATTGTGGTATCGATTTCTATTGTGAAGAAGGGACTCCAGTTTTATCTTGTGAAGATGGATATGTTTTAGAAACCGGAATTTTTACTAGTCCAAATCTGATTTACTATTGGAATATTACTTATTTTGTTTTAATTCTATCCTTGAGGAGAGGTTATATTTATAAATATGCTGAAATGAAAACGATTTTTGTAAGTGAACACCAACAAATAAAGCAGGGTCAAATTATTGGATTAGCTGGGAAAGTAATAAATTCAAATAAACTCTCTATTTTTTCACCTTTGTATATTCAAAAAATTGCTGCAAGTAATAATTGTTCAATGCTTCACCTTGAATTACACCAATCACCTTACAAAGAAATAAGACCTTATCTTGGAGGGAATTATTTCGGTTTGGATAAACCAAATTCTCTGCTTAATATTGAAAAATTTTTAATTGAAAATTATAAATAATTTTAATGATGGATCTAACAGAATTTTGGACAATTGCATCAGGAAATGGGATTGTTCTGGATAAACAGCAGTTAGAACGTATTGAGCGTTATGCTAAAGAATTAGTTTATTGGAATAAACAAGTTAATCTCATAAGTCGAAAAGACGAAGAAAATGTATTAGAAAACCATATTTTGCATAGCATCTCACTTTTAAAATATATTGAAATACCAACTAAGTCTCGTTGTTTAGATATAGGAACTGGTGGTGGTTTGCCAGGTATTCCAATTGCAATTACAACTGGAAATATTTATATGCTTCTTGTTGATTCAATAGCAAAAAAAATAAAAATTACTCATATGCTTGCAAAACACACCGGACTGCGTAATATTGAAGCAATCTCTTTAAGGGTTGAAAATTTGGCTCAAAACAATAGATATTTGCAATACTTTGATTTTATTTTTGCTCGAGCAGTTTCTAAAATTAGCGATTTGCTAACCTGGACTTTACCAATTGCCAAAAAAAATGCTAATTTTGTATTTTATAAAGGAGGAGATGTTTCTGAAGAAATAAGTATTGCAATGAAAAAATTTCCATCGCTTAGCTTTAATGTTGTCGATATTGATTTCTTTGGTTATCCAAAATTTAAAGAAGACGAGAAAAAAATTGTTCACATAAAAAAAATGGAATAGTCTATGGAATGCGAAAAAGAAAAAAATTTACAAATGTGCAATTGTTCATATGAACCTTGTTCAAGAAAAGGAATATGTTGTGAATGCGTTGCATATCATAGGCGGTCTCGTCAGCTCCCTGCTTGTTTTTTCCCAAATAATGCCGAAAGAACTTATGATAGGAGTTTTGAACATTTTGCTCGTCTTGTCAATGAAAGAAAAGTGTAATTTTCCCAATATATTATTAGGTGCAAAATGGAATTATATGTTGATACCGCAAATATCGAGCATATTCGTGAGTGTGCTAAATTAGGGTTTATAAGTGGCGTAACAACCAATCCTTCGCTGCTTGCTCTTGAAGATCCATCAATAGATATTAAAAAAAGAATTCTGGAAATTTATGAAACTATTGGTGGACATTTATCAGTAGAAGTTATTTCAACTGATACTAATGGAATGCTCCGTGAAGCAGATGAAATTTTGAGTTGGTTCCCTGAGGCTACTATTAAAATTCCTATGATACCATCTGGATTGGCAGCTGTACGTCAATTGTCTGCTCGGAATGTTCCGACAAATGTTACCCTTGTTTTTAGCACAACACAAGCGATTGCAGCTGCAAATGCTGGTGCTACTTATGTTTCAGTTTTTATGGGTAGGCTTGATGATATTGCTTCAAACTCAAAACAAGTTTTAGATGAAGTGTGTGAGATATGGGATGTTCAAGGCTATGAGAGTTTAATAATTGCTGCTTCGGTACGACATCCACAACATATTATCGATGCTGCTCTTGCAGGTGCAGATATTGCCACTGTTCCATACAAAGTATTAATGCAATCAATATCACATCCTCTTACTAATTTAGGTTTGGAAAAGTTTTTAGCTGATTATGATAAAATGCAGACAGAAAAGCAAAAACTGATGAGTTTGTAATTTAATAAGCCCGCTTATAAGCGGGTTTTTTGTTAATGTATCTTTCCATAAAATAATTGATTTGATTTAAATAAAATAATAATTAATTTGCTTTTCTATATTTAACAAAATTAAAAATATTTAATGGGTGATAAATGAAGACTAAAATTGAGCCATTTAAGATTAAAAGTGTTGAAGAGATTCCTATTACTACTGTTCAGCAAAGAGAAAAATACCTGGAAGATGCTTTTTATAATCCTTTTTATTTAAGATCTGAGCATATCACAATCGATCTTCTGACTGATAGTGGTACTACTGCGATGAGTAGCAAACAGTGGGCAGCTTTGATGGATTCGGATGAAGCATATGCGGGTTCAAGAAGCTACTACAAATTTGAAAATATTGTTAAAAAGATTACTGGTTTTAAGCATATTATTCCAACTCATCAGGGAAGAGCTGCTGAACGCATATTGTTCCAATGCTTTGATGTTCATGGCAAATATGTTCCAAATAACACTCATTTTGATACAACTCGCGGCAATATTGAATACAACAGAGGTATTGCTCTGGATTTGCTTAATGAGAATGGGAAAAATCCAGCTCTTCGTGATGATTTCAAAGGAAATATAGATACTGATAAACTTGAAGAAACAATAAAA
>CALGXJ010000052.1 GCA_937936035.1 Eximiradius proteiniborus | reverse complement strand
ATATTTTTATGTAATTTTGTGTTTTATTTATTGAGTGATTTGGAAAAAATATTTAGAAAATGAAAAAAGATATAGTAATAAATGCTGCTATTAACGAAGTAAGAGTAGCCATTACCGAAGATGGTTGCCTTAGCGAGTATTATATAGAACTTCCAGAAAAAGAAAAATCCATTGGAAACATTTATTTAGGAAAGGTTAGTAAAATTGTTACAGGAATAAATGCTGCTTTCATAGATATTGGTTTAAATCAAGATGCATTTTTGCATTTTTCTGATATAGATGATTCAAATGAGAAAAATTTGTTTTTCGAAGAAGATGATAACGAAAGCAACAATTTAAACGAAAAAAAGACACCTAAGTCGAAAAAAGACACAAAAAAGAAATCATTAATTCAAAAAGTTAAATTTCATACGAAAAAATCTGGTGCAGTTGATATTAATCTTGAACCCGGGCAATTAATTCTTGTTCAGGTAATTCGCGAAGCTTACCACAGCAAAGGAATGAAGGTTACAACAAAGCTGGGAATTCCCGGACGTTATACTGTGTTGCTTCCTTTCGATAATGTTCTGGGTGTCTCAAAAAAAATTGCTTCTTATGTGGAAAGACGGCGCCTGCGTCAGCTTGCAAAAAGTATCCTCCCGGAAGGTTATGGCGGAATAATCAGAACAGCTGCCCAAGGCAAAAGTGAAGATGAACTGCGCCGCGACTGGAATTATCTGCTCGATATTTGGAAAATAGTTCACCAAAAAGCTGAAAACTTGAAAAAACCTGGGCTTGTTTATCAGGATTTAGGACTTGCCACAAGCGTTGTCCGCGACTTGTTTGACCAAGATGTAAAATTGCTCGCCGTTGATTCGAAAAAATTACACAAAGAAATAATAAATTATTTAAAAATTAATTCTCCTCATTTAATCGAAAAAGTTGAATTATACAACGGTGACCAACCAATTTTCGAAGCCTTCGGCATAGAAAAAGAACTTGCAAAAACATTCCGCAGAACTGTAAGTCTTCCTTCAGGTGGAGACGTTGTATTCGACCATACAGAAGCAATGCACGTGATTGATGTGAATTCCGGCAGAAGTAACGAAACCGATCAGGAAAAAAATGCTTTCAAAACTAATATCGAAGCTGCAAATGAAATTGCACGTCAAATCAGGTTGCGAGATTTAAGCGGAATGATTATCATCGATTTTATCGATATGCAGCAAGAAAGCAATAAGAAAAAATTATTTCAGGAAATGACAAGGCTTCTGGCAAAAGATAGAGCAAAAACTGTTTGCTTCCCGCTTACTCAGCTAGGATTAATGCAAATAACCCGCCAACGAATTAATCAAAATCTTGAAGAAAAAACAAGCGAAATTTGCCACGTATGCAACGGAACTGGCAGGATTATTTCAAAATCAGTATTGATTAATACAATTGAAAGATGGCTAAAAAACTTCCGCAAAAACAGTCGTGAGTTTAAATTAATTCTTCAGGTTCATCCGAATATTGCTTCTTATATTACAGAAGGAACTTTTTCAATAATTTCACGCTTAATGCTCAAATATTTTGTTAAAATTGTTGTTCAACAAAGCGATACAATAGGAATTGATAAATTTCGCTTTATTTCTGTTAGAAAAGATAAAGATATTACAAATGAGTTTATGTAAAAATGAAACAAAATAAAAAAATACTCACAATACTCGGCTCTACCGGCTCGATTGGCAAGCAAACACTTGATGTTGTGAGCTCTTTAAATGGAATGTTTGAAATTGGTTATTTAACTGTAAACAAAAACATTGAAGAACTTGAAAAACAAACTAAGATATTCAATCCAAAGGGCGTTGTAATTAAGGAAGAAGAATACTATCGCGATTTTCTAAAAACAACAAGTTTCAAAGGTGAAATACTTTTTGGTGAAGACGCGGTGATTCAAGCAGCCGCAGATAGTGAAAACGATATTGTACTATCTTCGCTGGTAGGTTTTTCTGGTGTTTTGCCTACTTTGAAAGCTATAGAAAAAGGAATTGATGTAGCACTTGCCAACAAGGAAACACTCGTTGCGGCAGGGGAAATCATTACTCGTGAAGCAAAGAAATCGGGCTCTAAAATTATTGCTGTGGATAGCGAACATAGCGCTGTTCTGCAAAGTTTAGTCGGCGAGAACACCAAGTCAATTGAAAAAATAATACTTACTGCATCCGGCGGACCATTTTTAAATAAAGATATTACTGAATTTGATACCATTACCGCTCGTGAAGCCTTGAAACATCCTAATTGGAGTATGGGCAATAAAATTACTATTGATTCCGCTACTATGATGAACAAAGGTTTCGAGGTGATTGAGGCATATTGGTTGTTCAGTGTTGAAATTAACCGGATAGATGTTGTTATTCATCCCCAAAGTATCATTCATTCGATGGTGCAGTTTGTTGATGGTTCGATCAAAGCACAATTAGGTTTGCCAGATATGAGAATACCAATTTCTTATGCTCTGACCTATCCAAATAGATTAAAATATGATTTTCCAAGACTTGATTTAGCTCAAATTGGAAGTTTGACTTTTTTCAAACCAGATGTCGGCAAATTCCCTTGTCTCGATTTAGCATACAAAGCTCTTGAAATTGGCGGAACTGCTCCTGCTGTGTTAAATGCTGCAAATGAAATTGCAGTTGAAGCATTTCTCAACGATAGAATTAAGTTTACTGAAATACACAAAGTTATTCAATTTGCACTTGGCGAAATTGAAATAAAACAAAATCCTACAATCGATGAAATTGTCTATATTGATAAATTAACAAGAAAATTAACAACTAATTTCATAACAAATTTATAGTTGAATTATGGGTGCATTAACTGATATTTTTTATTTTATTATTGTTATAGGAATATTAGTTCTAATTCACGAATTAGGACACTTTTTAGCTGCGAAATTAACAGGTATGAGAGCCGAAGTTTTCTCAATTGGAATGGGATGGAGGCTCTTCGGATATAACAAAATTACTGGTTTTACTTTCGGAAAGCTGCCAGAAGATATAGATTTGCAAGGAAATACTGATTACAGGATTGCTGCCTTCCCGATTGGTGGTTACGTCAAAATTTCTGGTATGGTCGATGAATCAATGGATGCAGATTTCATTTCTAAACCACCACAGAGCTATGAATTCCGTGCAAAAAATCCGTTCCAAAAAGCTTTTGTTCTCTCTGCGGGAGTTTTGTTCAATGTGATTCTTGCAATTAGCATTTTTGCCGGAATTATTTTTTTCAAAGGAGAACAAACCTTAGATACAACAACTGTTGGATACGTAAAAAAAGAATCTGTTGGAGACTTTTTGGGTTTGGAGCAAGGCGACAAAATTCTTTCAATCAACAGTGTTTCAGTTAATAATTGGAACGATGTTATTAAAATTTTGACTACTGAAAAATTTGGGAAAAATCGAATAGTTGAAGTATTACGCGACAACGAAAAATTAACTCTTAAAGCAGATGGAAGCCAGTTTATTAGACTTCTTGCTGAACAAAAAAATCTTGGTATCGAACCTGAAAGCACAAATACAATTATTCTTGCATCAATTTTTGATAAGCCTGCTCAAAAAGCCGGATTGAAAAAGGATGATACTATTTATTCAATCAATAGCGAACCAATTGGTGCAGTCAGCCAGTTTGTCGATATTTTAAAAGCAAATCCTAACAAAAATCTCTATATCCAGTGGAAACGTGGAAATAAAATTCTTGGAGACTCAATAAAACCAAATGAAAAGGGCACAATCGGTGTTCAAATTGCTCAAATCTACCTGGGAAAAACATCTATCAAAGAATATGGAGTGCTTGAATCGCTTGCTTTTGGATGGAATCAAACAGTTTCATCTGTAAATTTATTGTTTAGTTCTATTGGGCAGATAATCAAAGGAAATATGTCCTTCCGTGAATCAATCGGAGGACCTATAATGATTGCAAAGCAAGCCGGACAGCAAGCTGAGCGTGGTTTTATTAGTTTCCTTAGCTTTGTTGCTCTGCTTTCGGTCTCCCTTGCTGTATTGAATATTCTACCTTTCCCTGCTCTTGATGGCGGACATTTAATTTTCGTCATTATTGAAGCAATAATGCGTCGCGAAGTGCCTGTCAAAGTTAAAATGGCAATTCAGCAAGGTGGGTTAATAATACTGCTTTTATTTATGGCGTTTGTTGTCTATAATGATTTAATGAGATAAACCGAAAATCACAATTTTTTTATGGAAATATTATTATTAACTGATAAAAATAATTTTTTTGGGCAAACTCGTAAGCCTTGGGTAAGTATTGATACACAAAAATTCATTTCAAATCTTTCTTATTACGGAATTAAATGCAAGGTTTCTACATTTCCGTTAGTTGCAGCGAGCAAAGAAATCCCAAGCAATGAGACGATTTTTTACCATTTCAGCCAAAAAGAAAATTTACGTTTTTATATTAAGGATGTAGCGGAAATCTTAAATCATTTCAATAATAAACTTATTCCTTCTATTGATTTACTTCGCTCTCACGAAAATAAAGGTTATCAGGAATTATTAAAGAAAGTTCGAAAGATCAATTCTCCGAAAGGATATTACATTTCTTGCATCGATGATATTCATTCTATAGACCTTCAGTTTCCTTTTGTTGTCAAAACAATAGATGGCTCAAACGGCAAAGGTGTTTTTTTATGCAAGAATATTAATGATGTTAATAAGTATTTGAAACAGTTCAGTCGCACAAAGCTTTACGAAAAATTAGATTTGCTGCGACGCAGATATCTCCGAAAAAATAAAAAATATCCTGAATATCCAGATTACAATAATTATAAAGATTACCTTGAGTATAAAAATTATATTACTAAGGATATTAGATTTGCAGTTCAAGAATATATTCCTGGGCAATTGTTCGACTATCGTGTGCTTGCTATTTACGATAAATATTATGTTATCAAGCGGCACAATCGAAAAGGGGATTTTCGCGCAAGTGGAGCAAAAAATTTTTATATAAATTTTGAAATTGACGATAAATTACTTTCGTCTGCCGAGCAGTTCAAGAATGCTTTTCCAGACACTCCTTACCTTTCGATGGATATTATCTTCGATAATCGCGACAACCAATATAAGTTACTGGAATTTCAGGCTCTACATTTTGGAATAAACGTAATAGTAAAGAATAACGGGTATTTTATTAAGAAAAATGGTTTGTGGGGAAAAGTATATGAACGTTGTGCCTTCGAAGATGAACTCGCTTATGGATTAGCGAAGTTTTTAGGTGTTGGTTCATAAAGGAAATTGATAATGGTTTTTTCTGAAATTCTTTTGAAAATACCTTATTCTTTTTTATGGAGAATCTCTGTGATTTTTAGAAAAGACCATTTAACTGCATTTTATTGCCACGAATTATTGGATTACGAGATTTTTCGAAATGTTCATCAATTTCTTCCAAAAGTTAAAGTAATCGCAAAAAATAAAAAATTATCAAAAGAATTAAATAAAAGGTATGGCATAAATTGTCTGATTTATCCTGCATTTCCAGATGTTGTCATTATGGCTCGGCATAGCTTGCACCTATTTCCTTCACCCAAAATTATTAAAATTGGATTGAGACACGGGGCATACCACTTTAAAAATTTTATTTCTGCTGAAAAATACAACAAATTTGATTTATTTTTCTTTACTTCAATCTCAGAAGTTGAGCAAGCTACAAAGTTAGGAATAAAAAATGCTGAATATGGTGGCTTCCCAAAATGCGATACACTTTTCGACGAAAAGACAAGGAATGCCGCATATAAATTGAAACAGAATCTGGTTTTTCCCGATAAACCAACTATTCTTTTTTCTTCTACTTGGGATAAATCTGGTATAGCTGGAGTTCATTTTTGGTACAACCGACTTGAAGAAATATCGAAAAATAACAATGTATTCGTTACTTTACATCCTTGGGTAAGCAGACACATCGTTGAAAAGATAAAGAACGCCAAAAATGTTAAATTAATCTCTAATCAAGAAATTTATCAATATATGCTTATCTCAGAT
>CALGXJ010000051.1 GCA_937936035.1 Eximiradius proteiniborus | reverse complement strand
CATCAAATAAATTAGATTATTATAGGTTCTGGCTATTGCTTGTTTTTGCTTATCTTTTCAATTTAGCAGGGGAAGCAATTTATAATTATCTTGAAGTTACAACACTCCAAACGCCATTTCCATCCATAGCAGATCCTTTTTATTTAGCTTTTTACCCGATAATACTTATTGCAATGTTTCTTTTTCCAACGGGCAAGCATATCACAAAGCGAAAATACATTATTATTATTGAAATGCTTGTAGTACTGCTTTCATCACTTATGATTTTTACTGAATTCTTGTTTGGTCCGATCCTTAATAATAATGAAAGCCTTTTGGAAAAAGTATTATCAATATTTTATCCGGCAGGAGATTTTCTTGTTCTATGGGCAGTAGTATATATACTTTTCAGCAAAATCAGCAAGTCTGATATTAAAGTAATACTACTTCTTGCATTAGGTTTACTGATGTTTGTATATGCAGATGTAATTTATTCATTTCTAAATGCAGATAATTTATACTACCCAGGGCATATTTCGGATATTACATATTTTATTGCATATGTATTTTGTGGACTTTCAGCTATCGCTTTTGTAGAAAACACGCAAAAAGAAGCCTCAGATGAAAAGGTAACTGAAAATATTCAATGGATGGCATACAGTCCTTACATTTTTCTTATAATATCGATTTTTGCTTTTTATTATTTAGCCCGAAAAGAAACATACTTGAATCCAGACATTATTGGAACTTCAATTGTTGCGATTGTTGTGTTAATATTACTGCGTCAAATATTGTTTTTCCAGGAATTCAAAAAATTAAGCATAGAATTAATAGAAAGCGAAAAGAAATACAAACTCTTAACTGAAAATTCGACTGACTTAATTTATGTGTATAGTTTTGTGCCTGAACCGCATTTTGAGTATTTATCGCCATCTTGCAAGTTCCTGACTGGATATGAACCAGAAGAAGTTTACAGAGAGCCTGATTTTTATTTGAAATTAGCAGTAGATGAAGTGAATATAAAGTATTTCGCATCAGTCCTAAAAAATCAATACTTACCTTCAAAAATAGAAGAAAGATGGAAAAAGAAAGACGGTTAGATTATTTGGGTTGAGCAGCTAATTAGCAGGAATTTTGATGAGCAAGGGAATTTGGTTTCATTTCAAGCAACGGTGCGCGATATTACTGAGCGAAAGCATGCAGAGGAGCTAATCAAAGAAAGCGAAGAAAAATTTCGCTCTATTGCTGAAAATTCTACTGATGTTATTGCGATTACCGATAGCCAAGGCGTTATTACTTATATTTCGACTGCCTCGAAAGCAGTTTTTGGATATGAACCAAATGAAATGATTGGGAAAAAATTTACAAATTTTCTTGATACTTCATCTATTCCTCTGGCTCTCGGTGAGTTTCGCGCAGCATTAGAATTTTTTGGCAAAACAAAAAACCTCGAATTGCTGATGAAGCGAAAGGATGATTCTACATTTTACGGTGAACTAAATGGAGTGGTCTATCAAACCTCTTCGTTTTATGGAATACTTGTTACAATACGCGATATTTCTGAACGAAAAGAAGTCGAACAGGAAGTCCAGAATAGCCGAGCAATGTATAAATCAGTATTTGAAGCAACAGGTACAGCTACAATGATTGTAGACGAACACGCAACGATACTGGAAGCGAATTTACAATGTCTTAACGAAACCGGATATAGTCCCGAAGAGCTTGTCGGCACAAAATGGACTAATTATGTTGCAAAAGAATCGCTTGATATGATGGTTAAATATCATAACCTGCGTCGGATCGACCCAAAGCTGGCACCTAATAGTTACGAGGTGAAATTAATTAACAAAAAAGGAGAAGCTCGAGACGTATTGCTTTTTGCAAATATTATTCCAAATACGAAACGTAGTGTTGTTTCGATGCTTGATTTAACTGAACGCAAGCGATTAGAGCAATCGCTTCGCAGAAGCGAGCAGCAGTATCGACTGATAATGGAAAACGTTAGCGAGATGATATTCCTTGCGAGAGATGGCAAAATTATAATGCCAAACCCAAAAGTCGCTGATTTTTTAGGTTATTCAATGGAATACATTTTAAATACTTCATTTATTGAATTTATACATCCAGACGATAGGCAAATGGTATTGGAGCGTTACATTAAACGCTTAAACAGACTAATCGATGAAAAAGAAACTTATGAATTCAGAATTGTGCGAAATACGGGAGAAATAAGAATTGTTGAAGTAAATGTATCGCTTATTGAATTGGACGAAAAACCAACTACAATTAATTTCCTAAGAGATATAACCGAACGGAAACGCATCGAAGAAGAATTACGAGAAAGCGAGCGACGCCTGCAAACATTGATGAACAACCTGCCGGGTATGGCTTACCGATGCAAAAACAACAGGAACTGGACTATGGAATTTGTGAGCGATGGATGCGAGGAACTTTGCGGATATAAGCCAGAGGAGTTGTTGAATAATAATGTGATTAGTTTTAACGATTTGATTAGTCCTGAAGATAGAGATTGGATTTATGAAAGCTGGCAAGATAAACTAAGCAGAAAAGAAAAAATGACCCTTGAGTATCAAATTACCTGCAAAGATGGAACAAAAAAATGGGTTTGGGAACAAGGACAAGGAGTGTTTAATGCAAATGGCGAGCTCGAAGCTCTTGAAGGATATATTATTGATATAACCGAACGGAAACGCATCGAAGAAGAAATGAAGGTAAGCAAGGAATATATTTCTGAAATTTTCAATTCTGTTACTGACGCGATATTTGTTGATGACGCAGACACTGGGGAAATAATTGACGTCAATAAAGCAACTTGCGAAATGTATGGTTATTCGTACGAGGAACTTCTTAAAACACCTATCGGCGAGCTAAGTTATGGAGAGTCGCCTTATTCGCAGGAAGATGCAATTAAGTGGCTTACGAAAACGCGGCAAGAAGGTCCGCAAACCTTCGAATGGCTTGCGAAAAGAAAAGATGGCAGCCTATTCTGGGTAGAGGTAATCTCTCATTTTATACACATTGGAGATAAAAACCGTTTTGTAGTATCTGTTAGAGATATTTCTCAACGCAAAAGAATTGAGGAAGAGTTGAGAGTTTCTTATGAAAGGTTCGACCTCGCAATAAAAGGAACAAACGACGGTATTTGGGACTGGGACATAGTGGCAAACAAGCATTATCGCTCCCCAAGATGGAAAGCTATGCTAGGCTACGCTGAAAATGAGTTGCCTGACGACGAACAAACTTTTTATAAATTAGTTTACGAAGGGGATTTGCCGCGTGTTACTAAGCATTTGAATGATTACTTAGAGGGAAGGACAAAAGAATATGAAATTGAGTTTAGGATGAAGCATAAGGATGGTTCTTTGAGGTGGATTTTAGCGCGAGGAGTAGCAATTCGGGACAAGGACAGCAAACCAATTCGCATGGCTGGGTCGCACACAGATATTACACAACGCAAGCAAGCCGAGCAAGAGCTATTGATGGCAAAAGAAACTTATGAAAATATCTTCAATTCAGTTGCAGAAGCGATATATATTCAAGATGAAAACGGTGTGTTTATCGAAGTGAATTTAGGTGCACAATTAATGTATGGTTACTCTCGAAGTGAGCTAATTGGAAAAAGTGCAGCTAATGTATCGGCACCTGGAAAGAACGATTTAGAAAAGGTACGAAGAATTTTCGAGCAGGTTAAAAAAGATGGGGTATCGAGAAGTTTTGAGTTCTGGGGCGTTCGGAAAGACGGAGAAATTTTCCCAAAAGATGTTTCTCTGAACAAAGGAAAATATTTCGGAAAAGACTGTATAATTGCGATTGCTCGAGATATTTCCGAACGCAAGCAAGCCGAAAAATTACTTCAAGACACCAAAAACACGTATATGAGTATTTACAACTCTGTTTCTGAAGCAATATATGTTATTGATGAAAACGGTAATTTCGTGGACGTAAACCTCGGTGCCGAAAAAATGTATGGATATACAAGAGAAGAACTTTTAGGTAAAAACTTTTCTGAGGTGTCGGCTCCCGGGATGAATGATTTAGAGCTTATCCAAAGAATTGGGTTTGAAGTGCTTACAACTGGTAAGCCAAAGCACATTGAATTCTGGGGAATTCGCAAAAATGGAGAAATATTCCCTAAAGATATATCAATAAACAAAGGGAAATATTTTGGCAAGGATAGTATAATAGTTTCTGCTCGCGACATATCTGAACGCAAGCGAGCCGAACAAGAACTTAAGAGAACAAACACCGAACTTGAAAAAGCGAACAGCGAAAAGGACAAATTCTTTTCGATTATTTCGCACGATTTGCGTTCTCCGTTTAATTCTTTTTTGTCGATTACCAAAATTCTATCAGAGCAGTTCAGCAAAATTAAAATGTCGGAAGTTCAGCAATATGCAAAAGATTTAAACAGTTCAGCAGAGAATTTGTTTAAGCTGCTCGAAAACTTGCTTTCGTGGTCTCGTCTGAAACGAGGTGTAATAAATTTTAAGCCGGAGGAACTTTATTTAAAAGAAATAGTAGATATTTGCGCCTATATGCTAAAAGGACCGATAGAACACAAAAAGCAGGGATTGAGAATAGATATTCCGGACAATATTTTTGTGTATGCAGATAGACCGATGCTGGACACTGTTGTGCGAAATTTACTTTCGAATGCCTCAAAATTTACTCCGCGTGGAGGCTCTATTGTCATAAGAGCAAATACTGACGGCGACAAAGTCGTTGTGTCTGTAAAAGACAGTGGAATTGGCATACCAGAGGAAATAATTGATAAACTATTCGACATAGGAGAAAAAACCTCGCGCAAAGGGACAGATGACGAGCCAAGTACAGGACTTGGGTTAATTTTGTGTAAAGAGTTTGTCGAGAAGAACGGCGGCAAGCTCTGGTTGGAAAGTACCGAAGGCAAAGGCACAACGTTTTATTTTACTGTTCCACTGATTAAAATATAGAAAATTTATATTTTCAGAAGAAAAGAATAGCTTAAAGATAATATAAAAAAAACTGTGTTGAGAACGAACGAAGAGAGCTTTTTTATTTTCATAAAAGCATAAACAATTTATACTAATACACAAAGCCATCACAAATTATTTTCAATAATAATTGATAAATAATTCCTATGATTTGTTATTTTTGAAGCTTTTCGTAGGTGTAATATTAATTTTTAGTTTGGTTTATGAAATACAAATTAATTACCGTATGTTTTTTGTTAATCGGATTGTTTACTTGCAGGTTGAGTTCGCAGGAGACGCGCCGCTCGCCGGCAAGCTTCGATTTTGATGATAAAGGGATGCAGTTTATCGCTCCTGATAGCTCGACGAAAGTAATGATGCGATTTCGTATTCAAAATTCAATTACTTTGAATACAAAATCGGAAGAGGATATCGATATTGCAAGTTCGGATTTGGGAGTTCGTCGATTGCGTTTGCGTTTTGGTGGGTTTCTCTACGACCCACGATTGACATTTAATTTACAACTTTGCTTTGCACGTGGCGATCTCGACTACGAGGACACTCAATATCCAAATATAATACGCGATGCAATGGCTTTTTGGGCATTTTCGAAAAATTTCCAAATTGGAGTTGGGCAAACAAAGCTACCCGGCAATCGTCAGCGAGTGATTTCATCTGGGGACTTGCAATTTGCTGAACGTTCGATAGTGAACTCTAAATTTACTCTGGATAGAGATTTTGGAATACAGACGAGTTATTCAAATAAGATTTTAGGGATGAATTACAATTTGCGGGCGGCTATTTCCACTGGCGATGGACGAAATGCTCCAAAAATGGACGGAGCAAATTATGCTTACACCGGTAGAATTGAGATTCTGCCCTTTGGAAAATTCACCGACGGAGGCGACTACTACGAAGGAGATTTAGCTTACGAACGCACGCCGAAACTATCGATTGCAGCTGCATATTCCGATAATAAGAAATCATCGCGGACCCGTGGGCAACTCGGGAAAAAACTTTACGAACCGTGCGATATGTCAGGTGCTTTTGTCGATTTTGTATTTAAATACAATGGAGTTGCTGTCTACGGAGAATATGCAAACCGTCGTTCAAAAGACCCAATCACAAAAGACCAGAACGGGAACATTCAGTATGTTTATGTCGGAGACGGATATCTATTGCAAGCGTCATATTTGTTTGACAACCACATAGAACTTGCGGCACGATTGGCAATTGTCTCCCCTCAAAGCAAGATCTATGGTCTGAAAGATGCTGAATGGAACAGAAATATTACATTAAATTCAACTTATTATTTGCATTCTCATCGCGCAAAATTTCAATTAGAAATCACTCACAACACGCTTGAAAACAAGCAAACATCGATAATTTCCAAAAATTGGTTATTTAGATTTAACACAGAAATAGGCATTTAATCAGAAATAAAAAATGAATTTTTTTAAATAATTCACCTCCACTTTCGTCTAAATATAAAAAATGGAGGTGTTTATTTTATGGATTCAAAAGAAGTTACGAAAAAAAGGCTTGAGGAAATTGAGCAAGAACTCGAACTTTTGAAAAAGCAGAAAGCCGACCTTGAAGAAAGGTGGAGAGCAGAGAAAACTTTAATTTCTGAAATCAGAGCGATAAAAGTGGAAATCGAGAACGTCAAGCACCAAGCCGAAGAACTTGAACGCAAAGGCGAGCTTTCGAAAGTGGCTGAACTACGCTACGGCAAGCTCTATGAACTCAGCCGAAAGCTTGATGATGCGAACCAAAGGCTTGCCGAGCTCCAAAAAGACAAGAAACTGCTCAAAGAAGAAGTAACATCAGAAGATATTGCAGAGGTGATTTCGAAATCTACAGGCATTCCTGTTCAAAAAATGCTTGAAACAGAGAAAACGAAGCTAATAAAAATGGAGGAGCGGATTAAGCAGCGCGTTGTAAGTCAGGACGAGGCAATAACAGCAATTGCAAATGCGATACGGCGTTCGAGGTCGGGATTGGCTGATGCGAATCGACCTATTGGGTCATTTATTTTTCTGGGGACAACGGGAGTTGGCAAAACAGAGACAGCTAGGGCATTGGCAGAGTTTCTTTTCGATGATGAAAATGCTATGATACGGATTGATATGAGCGAATATATGGAGAAATTTTCTGTTTCGCGGCTGATTGGTGCTCCTCCGGGATATGTTGGATACGAGGAAGGTGGACAGCTTACCGAGGCGGTTCGTCGTCGTCCGTATTCGGTGATTTTGCTTGACGAAATCGAAAAGGCACACAGCGACGTATTCAATGTTTTGCTACAAGTATTGGACGATGGACGTCTAACCGATAGCAAGGGTAGAACTGTCAATTTCAAAAATACAATTATAATTATGACATCTAATCTTGGGACGGAAATTATTCAGAGCAAGCTCAGCGAATTTGAATATGGCAACCGTGAGGCGATTACTGCAGAACTTAAAATCAAGATTATTGAATTGCTGAAACGAACACTTCGTCCTGAGTTTCTAAATCGCGTTGATGAAATTGTAATGTTCAATCCGCTCACAAGAGACGATATAAAGAATATTGCGAAATTGCAACTTAAATCGCTTACAGGAAAATTAAATAAGAACGGAATAAATGCTGAAATTACTGATGCTACAATTGACTGGCTGGCTGCTCTTGGATTCGATATTCAATACGGGGCACGTCCGTTGAAGCGAGCAATTCAGAAGCATCTGACCGACCCACTTGCTGTAAAATTGCTTTCGGGAGAATTTTCTGCAGGTGATACACTTATTATTGATTGCACAAGCGACGGCAAATTTATTTTCAAGAAAAAGTAGAAGTGCGGATATAAAAAATAAGCAGGGACTTATGGTGTCCCTGCTTATTTTATCTATTAACGAGAGTTTTTATCTTTTGACAAAAGTTTCTCTGTAAGAAAATCCATTTTGTGAAGTAATTATTAAATAGTAAGTAGAAACCGGAAGTTTTGTAATGTCGCAAGAATGAGCATTGCCAATGTTTGCAGTTTCCGAATAAACCAACTGCCCGAGGAAGTCGAAAATCTGGATGGTGCAAGTTCCGAGTTCAGTTTGAGAAGTAATGTTTAAGAAATCAGAAGCAGGATTTGGAGCAAAATTAACAGAAGAAACAAGAACGCCGTGATCGATGCCAAGTGTAGGTCCTCTCAGTGCAATGGCAAAAGCATCTCCGCCGGAAACCATCACCCAATCGGAAAAGTAATTAATTCTTTGAGGTGTGTTTCTGTTTTCATTGTTGCCAAGCCCGAGCTGCCCATCTTCGTTAAGTCCCCAAGCCCAGAGAGTTCCATCTTTTTTGATAGCGAAAGAAAAATCTTTGCCGGCAAAAACCTTTGCCCAGTTGGTGTCGTTACCAATTTTTGTAGGGGCAAGTTTGTCTTCTTCGTCACCAGTGCCTAACTGATCGTAGTAGTTATATCCCCAAGCCCAGAGAGTTCCATCTCTATTAACTGCAAGGCTGTGATAGGCACCAGCAGCAATCGAAACCCATTCGTCGTTGCTAAGCAAACGAGGTGCAGCAACCGGCAAAATTTCTCCGATGCCAAGTTCGCCATAGGAATTTCCACCCCAAACCCACAATGAACCATCTTTCTTCAGACCTAATACGTGATAATCGCCTGTAGCAATAGTGAGCCAATCGTTAGCATTACCAACCTGAGTAGGGACGTTTCTATTAGTTCTGTCTGGCAAGCCAAGTTGGTAAGTCTGGTTGTCGCCCCAGGACCAAAGTGTTCCATTTTCTTTAATCGCGTAAGAGAAGCCCTTACCTGCAAAGACCTGCTCCCAATCCATATCATAACCAATAGTATAAGGAAGTCTCCGCATAGTATTTCCGCCATCGCCCAACTGACCGTAATCATTATTTCCCCAAGCCCATAAAGTTTTGTTGGAACGAATACCTAAGGTATGATCAAATTTAGTTGAAACATCGATCCAGTTTGTAGCACCCGAAAGCTTGGTAGGAGTTGAATAAGGGTTCGTATTGCCGAAGCCCAATTGCCCATACCAATTCAAACCCCAAGCCCAGAGCGAACCATCGTTTTTAAGCCCAAGAGCATAATTTTTGCCCGCAGAAAGCTTTGTCCAAATGTTGTCGTAATCAGCCTGCAATGGAGCATTTGATTGGGACACTCCAATTTGTCCGCACTGGTTATCAATATTATTGCCCCAGCCGTAGAAGGTTCCGGCATTGGAATTGACTACAAAAACTGCTGAAAAGATGGCAATAATAAACGTGTAAAATAAAAACTTATTCATCTTTTCTCCAGATAATAATTAGTAAACTAGTAAATTAGATAAAAAAGCAGAATTTGAAAACAACTTACGAAATATTGTTCACAATTTGATAATAAATTTTCAAAGCTTCGGGAAATGGCGAAAGAGCTCGCTCCAATACACCTTGTGTCATAGAAATAGCAACGCCATAGTTAGTAATCGGAACACCAGCCTCTTTTGCTTTCATAATGCGAACAATTTTTTCATTTCGGGTGAGCATACAGCTGCCGCAATGAATAATTAATTTATATTCTTTTATGTTTTCGGGGAAATCACGTCCGACAACGATAGTAATATCAGGGTCGAATCCGAGATAGTTTTTCAGCCAGCGAGGAATTTTTATGCGACCAATATCGTCGATAGTCGGATGGTGGGTGCAAGCTTCTGCGATGAGTATTTTGTCGCCGGGCTTAATATGTTTGATTGAAGCGGCGCCGCGGACTTCTTCGAGCAAATCACCTTTGTAGCGGGAGAAAAGTATCGAGAAGGTGGTTGTTTTAATATGTGGTGGAGTGTCTGCCATCATTTTGTGCACAACCTGCGAGTCGCAAACAACGAGGTCGGGATCGCGTTTCAAAGTGGCAAGCGAGAGCGGATATTCACTTTCTTTGACTACAACGCAAATACCGCTTGCATCAAGAATATCACGAATAGCCTGAACTTGTGGAAGAATAAGCCTGCCTTTCGGTGCTTGCAGGTCGATAGGGACAATCAGAACACACAGTCCTTGCTGCGGGATAAGGTCGCCAATCAGTGGTGGAGGAGAGATAAAATCATCAGGTAATTTTTCAACAATTGCGTGCTTAATATCTGTAATGTATTTGTCGCGGTTTGCTAAATCAACGGAGGAAACAGCAACATAAGTAGATTTGTAATTCTGCAATTTTTCCAGAACTTCATCGGAAATTGGCGTTTTATCTGTTTTGTTGATTATAACAATATAAGGTAATTTTCTTTTACAGACAAAATCGATTAATTCATCTTCGAAGTGAGTAAAATTGTTTGGTTCGATAACAATCAGGACGACATCGGAGCGGTCCAAAGCGCGTTTTGTACGTTCAATGCGTTGCTCGGAAAGAAGCGAAACATCATCGATACCAGCAGTATCGAGTAAATTAACCGGACCTATTGGCAGAAGTTCCATTGATTTTTCGACAACGTCGGTGGTAGTGCCGGGGACAGATGAGGTGATTGCAACATCCTGATTAGCGAGCATATTGAGCACGCTTGATTTGCCGACATTAGTGCGGCCAAAAATTCCGATGTGAAGGCGAAGAGCCTTTGGTGCAGTTTGCATATTACTACCGGGCTAATACAACAAATTGTGTTCTGCGGTTTTTTGCACGTCCTTCTTCTGTTGCATTGGAAGCAACAGGTTTAGCAAAACCAAATCCACGATAACGCAATCGGCCGGGATCCACACCGCGGGCAACAATTGCATCATATACAGCTTTTGCTCTGTTTTCCGAGAGTTGTAAATTATATTCCTGAGTGCCAATGTTATCGGTGTGTCCTTGAATTTCCAGACGCAAACGGGGACGGGTTAGCATTGCATCAACAATTTCCTCGATGATAGGAATAGCGTCCTGCTTTAAATCCCATTTATTGAAATCGAACAAGATAGGGCGAACAAATTCATCTCCGACATCTTTCCAAAGATCGGAAGTATCGTATTCACCCATAGCGATAAGACTATCGGAGCGATTTGGCAAGCTCAGGTAGCTAAAAACAGTGTGCCAGCCCCAATATTTTGGTGGTTTGTATGTGATTAAGTAATAGTAGCGAAGGCTGTTGTAGATGTCGCGAAAAACATTAATCATTTGTTCCCGTGAATACACTTTGTAGAATTTTCCGCCGGTGTAGCTTGCGAGCATTTTCATTTCTTCGTCTTTTGTGTAGCCGAAGGCAACGCAAAAGATATTGACGTTGCGTTCTTTTGCAGCTTTAATAATTTCGCCGACTTCTTTTTTGGAATAATTTTCATCGCCATCGGTAAATAGAACAAGCACACGCGGAGTTGATTGGTCCGTGCCATCGAATAGCTCGATGCTATTGAAGACAGCTTCGCGGATACCGCTAAACAAGCCAAAGCCCTGATTGCGTTTAGCACGGAACAAGTTCAAAATCGTAGAGGTATCACGGCTGAAAGGTACTTTTACGTCGAAATCTTTATTGAAAGTTGTAATTGCAATTTGGTCGAACGGGAATTTAAGTTTCACAAATATTTCAGCGCCTTGATGTATTGCCCCCATAATCGGGTCCATCGAACCGCTGTAATCAACTGTAAGAACAATGTTGTAAGGTATGGAGTCGAGTGCCCCGAACTCACGGACATTAAAATGTGGGACTTCGACATCTCTTGTGTTATAGACTTTGCCGAGAGTTTCGCGTAACCGGACAAAATAGTTTTCCTCAGATTTTTTGTATGGCTTAGCCATCTGAGTAATAAACCGTCCAAGTGAATCATAGACGCGGGTATAGAGCTTCACTGTGTCGGGATATTTATCAATTTCTATACGGAAAATATCGTAGATAATCTGGTTGGAGTTTGCTGAGTCGATTGGGATAGTGGAAGTAATATAGATAGGTTTCTGAGCAGTATCGAGCGGATCGTCTATAGATTTAATAAAATCGAAATCTGTAGGGCGATACGAGCGACACGCCGAAACAATCGAAACAGCAATCAGCAACAAAAGAAATTTATTTTTCATTTTTCCCCAAAAGCATATACCGAGTAAAGAACGCAGAGCTAACTCCTAAAAATTCTGGAAGCAATATTGCGAGCTTTCTGACGGTGTTCTTCCTTTACGTGAATGGCAACAACAGCAAGAGCGCTGAGCATCATAGCAAGGTCGTCCGAAAAGCCAAGCATAGGAGCAAAGTCTGGAATTGCATCCACAGGAGTAATAAAATAACCGAGCGCCCCTAAAATTACAGCTTTTGCCCAGTTCGGAGTTTCGCCATCACGAAATGAAAAGAAAAGCTGCAGAGCAGTTTCGACAAGTTTCCGACCGGCGCGATACCAGCTGGACTGGATTTTGCTTTCTAACTTTTCTTGTGTAAGTTCTAATTCATTTACTTCTTGATTTTCCATACCCCAACTCACTTAATAGATTTTTGAAGACTATTAATTAGCTAAAATATTGCTAATCTATATTTTCTTCGAACTTTGCCTTGCAATGTGGGCAATGCAAGTATTTTTCGAAGCCGGAAGCAACTTTTTTGTAACGCACTTCAAGATAGTAGTTGCCGCACTCGGGGCATTCTTTTGCAACCGGTTCGTAGTTTGTAATGTAATTGCATTTAGGATAGGTCGAGCAACCCCAGAATTTTTTCTTAGATTTAGGGCTGTATTTTTCTACAAGATGTCCTTCTTTACAACTGGGGCAGATAACGCTGGAACTTATTGGTTTAGTTCCGTCGCATTTCGGGTAATTTAAGCAACCGTAGAAACTACCATACCTACCTTTTCTGATAACCATAGGACTGCCGCATTTATCACAAGTAACGCCTTCGGCAATAACTGGTTTTGTTTCTTTCTT
Organism: Eximiradius proteiniborus; assembly: GCA_937936035.1. Classification (GTDB taxonomy): domain Bacteria; phylum Bacteroidota; class Ignavibacteria; order Kapaibacteriales; family UBA2268; genus JAKIZO01. Next base: position 16,017 of record CALGXJ010000051.1, on the reverse strand, counting down.
CAAGGGCTTGGTGAAAGTGCAATCGGGATATCGCGAGCAAGCCAAAAATCGGCCACGTCTGCTAACTTTTATCACCATCGGGGCACCGCACTCATCGCAAAGGACATCTGTTTCGTTGCGATCAGCCTCGGAGAGAGCCTTGCTAAATGGTTCGTAGAATTCGGTCAGAACCTGAATGTAAGTGCTTTTGCCTTCGGCTATAGTGTCGAGCTCTTCTTCCATTTTTGCAGTGAATTCTACGTTAAAAATATCGGGGAAATTGCTTATTAAAATTTCGTTAACATCTTTGCCCAATTCGGTTGGAGAAAATGCTTTACCTGATTTTTCAACATATTTGCGTTCAAGCAGAGTAGAGACAATTTGAGCATAAGTGCTTGGACGCCCTATGCCTAATTCGTCGAGTTCTTTCACAAGGCTTGCTTCGTTGTATCTTGCGGGCGGTTTAGTAAATGATTGCTTTGCTTCAGTTTCAAGAAGTACCACATTTTTATTTTTTGCAATATTATTCGGGAGCAGAGCATCGTGTTCTTCATCTTTGTCTGTATTGTCTTGAACATCCTGATACACAGTCATAAAGCCATCAAATTTCACTATTGTGCCGGTTGCACGGAAGAGAAAACTACCGCCTTCGATCGAGACAACAGTTTGTTCCAAAAGAGCAGATTCCATCTGCGACGCAATAAATCTATTGTATATTAATCTGTAAAGTTTAGCCTGGTCTTTGCTGAGGTGTTTTTCGGCAATTTGCGGGGTAATCTCGACAGAGGTCGGGCGAATTGCTTCGTGGGCATCCTGAACATTTGCAGATTTAGTTGAAAAAATATTTGGCGAAGCGGGCAAATATTGCTTTCCGTAAGATTTTTCTATAAACTGACGAACCGAGGCAATTGCTTCAGGACTTATCCGAACGGAGTCTGTACGCATATAGGTAATCAAACCGATTTGCCCTTCGTCGCCGAAAGAAACGCCCTCGTAGAGTTGCTGAGCGATTTGCATTGTTTTCTTATTTGCAAATCCGAGTTTGCGTGAGGCTTCTTGTTGCAGAGTGCTTGTAGTAAACGGAGCAGATGATTTTTTCCTTACCTGAGTTGTCTTAATATCAGAAATAACGAACTGATTTTGTTTTATTTCGGCGATCAATTGTTTGGCTTGCTTTTTGTTTCGAATAAAATGAAGTTTCGAAAGCTTTGCCTGAATTTTTTTTGTTTCTTCGTCGGTTTTGCCTTCGGCAGAGCCGTCAGGATTTTTGATTGATTTATTATGAAATGCAATAAGCTTTGCCTGAAATGGCGAAGAGCCCTCGAAAGAGAAATCGCCGAAAATGTTCCAGTATTCAATTGGCTTGAAAGACTGAATTTCCTGCTCGCGTTCGCAAATCAGGCGCAATGCAACCGATTGCACACGACCAGCCGACAAAGGGTCGGTAGTTTTAGAGATCATAGCTTTGGAAACAAACGGCGACACTTGAAAACCAATGAGCCTATCCATTACGCGGCGAGCCTGTTGCGAATCGACCATACGTTCATCTATTTGGCGAGGCTGGGAAATGCCTTTTTCGATACCGGATTTTGTAATTTCATTAAAAACAATACGTTTAATGTTTTTATTTATGGGCTTGATTTCCTCGGCTATATGCCAGGCAATTGCCTCGCCTTCGCGGTCGGGGTCGGTAGCAATAAGCACTTCCGATACTTTTTCGGCAGTAGATTTTAATTTATTAATAACTTTCGACTTTCCGGGAATAACAACATATTTGGGAGCAAATCCTTGTTTAATATCAATTCCAAGATTAAATTTGCTTAAATCTTTGATATGACCAACTGATGCCTCGACAACAAAGTCTTTGCCCAAATACTTATTTATAGTTTTTGATTTGGTAGCCGATTCAACAATAACCAGTTTTTTCTTAGCCATAATTTTTCAACTGAAATAAAAAATAATTATAAATTAAAGAGATTATCGTTTTAAATCAAACAAATATAATAAAGTGCGTTTGAAATTATTAAAATTATTTTAACAAAAGAGACATAAAATCTGTTGCTATCGTCTTAGTTCAATATTTTTCGGTAATTGCAGATTTTTATTTATTATTCATTTCAAATTTCTAATAACTTAATATTTACAAATTATTTTTGCTATATCTATTTGTTTAATTTTAGAGGAAGAGAGTGTGAGAACATTTATTAAACGCAATTTTGTGCTTACATTTGTATTGCTCGCTTTTGTATTAAATTCCTGCAGCGAAGCAAAATCTATAACTGAACCAACAGACGAACACCTAATTAAAATCTCAATATTTTCGGACCCGCATTTCTACGACAACACGCTAGGTACAAGCGGGGAAGCGTTCGAAAGCTATTTGTCGTCCGATAGAAAAATGATAGCCGAGAGCGAATCAATAATGAAATCAATTGTAAATATGATTTCGAAGGACGATTCTAAAATTGTAATTGTAACTGGCGACCTTACAAAAGACGGCGAGCTAAAAAGCCACCAACTTTTCGCTTCGTATCTGAAACAACTGAAAGACAAGGGCAAAAAAATATTTGTCATTCCGGGCAACCACGATGTAGAAAATCCGGCCTCATATTCTTATACTGGTTCTGCACCAGTAAAAGTGCCGAATGTAAGTGCAGAACAGTATAAATCCATATATGCCGACTATGGCTACAAGGATGCAATTGCAACAGACCCCAACGGTTCGCTCTCGTACATTGCTGAACCGGTAGACGGAGTATGGCTGTTTTGCTTGGATGCTTGCCGTTGGAAGGAAAACGCTGGGAAGTCGCATCCTGTTACTGGTGGTGTGTTTAGCGATGCAACATATAATTGGATTAAAGAAAAACTATTGGAAGGCAAGCAAAAGAATAAATTAATGATAGGAGCAATTCATCACAATGTTGCCGAGCATTTCGTTGGGCAGAAGATGCTTTTCAGTGAATATGTATTAGACAACTGGGAGCAGGTAGCCAAAACATTTGCAGAAAACGGGTTGAAAGTGATATTTTCGGGACATCATCACGCACAAGACGCTAGAATTTACCGTTCTGGAAGCAACTTTATGGTTGATTTGCAAACAAGCTCAACTGTAACCTGGCCTTGTGCTATTCGAAGAGTAAGCATAGATAAAAATCGAGTGATGCAGGTTACATCTGAGAAAATTACAAGCATCAATTATGATACAAAAGGTCGTACATTTCAGGAGTATGCGCTTTATAACTTTACAAACGGGCTTTCTTTGATTATCGAATCGTATTTGAAACAAATGGGGTTGCCTGATGATGCTGTTTCAATGCTTCTTCCAATTGTTTTAGAGGCATACAAAGCGTATTCTCACGGAAACGAAGACCAATTTTATACTCAAGATATTCAAATGAGAATCGCTCAGGCAAAAGCAGTTATGGGCTCTAATCAACAACTTGCCGGGCTGCTTATGCTTATGGAAGGAATGTTTCATGATCTTGAGCCGGACGATTATAATTTTATCCTCGATTTAAAGACAGGCGAAATTGGCAAGAAATTTGTGGAAGTCATAAAATAAATCAGTTTGCAAAAAAGACAAAGGCTGGCACAGTTGCCAGCCTTTTTTATATTCAGAAAATTATTGAACGCAGTCGAGCAAAATTTCTGCAATATCGCGAACGGCTACGTTTTCTGCATCTTTGGCTTTAGTTCCGTCGGTAATCATAGTTGTGCAGAACGGGCAATTAACAGCAATTTGGGAGCAACCTGTCGAGAGTAGTTCTTCGGTACGTTCGATATTTACGCGTTTGCCTTCGGTTTCTTCCATAAACATTTGAGCACCGCCGGCACCACAGCAGAATCCACGATCGCCACTACGGGCAACTTCGCTGATTTCGTATCCAGATTTTTGGAGCAGTGTTCGGGGTTTGTCGTAAATTTCGTTGTATCGACCTAAGTAGCAAGAATCGTGATAAGCAATTTGTTTTGCATTGCCATTTGGTTTCAGTTTCAATTTACCTTCGTTAATCAAATTCAGCAAGAATTCGGTATGATGAACAACATCGTATTTACCGCCGAAATCAGGATATTCGTTTTTCAAAGTATTGAAGCAGTGAGGGCAAATGGTAACAATCTTTTTAACGTTGTAGCGGTTCAAAGTTTCGATATTAGCTTTTACAAGCATATCGGCTAGATATTCATTGCCGGCACGGCGAGCGACATCGCCGGTGCATTGCTCTTCGGTTCCTAAAATAGCGAAGTTTATGCCGGCTTTTTGCATAAGAGTGGCAAAAGCACGGGAAATTTTAATAGAGCGGTCGTCGTAACTGCCGGCGCAACCGACCCAGAAAAGAATATCGAAATCGGGGTGTTCGGCAGCTTGACGGATGCCAAGATCTTCTGCCCAGCGAGCTCTTTCGGATTGGGAGAACGCCCAGGGAGTAGCATTGGTTTCTAAGTTGCCGAAAGCATTTTGCAGAAGCGACGGGAAATTGGCTTCCATCATAACAAGCGAGCGACGCATATCGATAATTGCAGGGACGTGTTCGATCATCACAGGGCACTCCTGCATACAGGCACCGCAAGAGGTGCATTGCCATAATGCTTCGACGTCTTCGTAATCACCGATAAATTTTTTGTCGAGAACGGCTTGCTCTTCGGGTGAAATTTCTGTGTTTTCTTTTTGCTTTTTCAGCAAAATCGGAGCAACATCGAAAGTACGATGACGTATTTGCATAATAATTTCGCGCGGGTCTAATTTCTTGCCGGTTGTGTTGGCAGGGCAAACGCTTGTGCAACGCCCGCAGTGTGTGCAGGTATATCCGTCTAACAACTGTTTCCAGGAAAGGTCTTCAATATCGACAGCACCGAATTTTTCGACACCTTCGGCTTCAAAATTTATTGGTTTTAGTTTATTGACAGGCGAGAGCGAACCCAGAAACACGTTCGGAACCGACGTCAAAACGTGAAGATGCTTAGAATAGGGCAGATAATTCATAAAAGCAAAGATGAAAAGAATATGCACCCAGAATGCAATTTCGTGAATAGTCGAAGCAGAATTTGGTGAGAAAAGCGGTGCAATAGCTGCGGAAATCGGACGGAAAGCATTGCTTGCGTCTGTGCTTGTAAGAATTGCAGTTGCATTTTCTATCAACAGAGAGCTTACGATAACAAAAATCATCATCAGGATAAAGCCAGCTTCGAGTTGCTCGCCCTCGACCTGTAAACGCTTTACTTTCATTACATATCGGCGTAGCAAAGCCCACACAACAGCAATAATTATCAGCACACAGAATAAATCAATGAAAAATGTAATTGCTGAATAAACCGGACCGAGGAAATTGTAGAAATGGTGAATTCCAAAACCGGTGAAAACAGAATTCGAGGCAGCGAAAAGCAAAACAAGAAATCCCCAGAATATCCAGGCGTGAATTGTCCCGCCACTGGCTTCACGCAAAATTTTAGTCTGAAAAATTGCTACTTTAAGAGCAAGCCACAGACGTTTGGCAATGTTGTCTGTTCTGTTTTCGGGTTGCCCGAGCCTAAGGTAGCTTATCAGTCGAACAACATTTTTGGCGAAAAAACCGAATGCTGCTAAAAAGATCAGAATAAAGATTAAATTTTTTAAACCAAATTCCATACTTCTCACAATAATTTTTTAGACAAAAAGATAAAAAACAAAAATAAAGCAAATTTAAGTTATTGCAAAATAAAGAATTATTAGGACGGGCTAAGAAAATAAATTTTTGATTAAACCTTTTTCAAAATTAAAAGTCAAATGTATGTAATTTGTTTCACAAACACAGAATGGAGAAGAAATGAAATCAAAAACAATGATTATCGCGGCAGCAATACTATTAGCGGTAATTTTCCCAATGCAGGACTTGCTTGCTCAACGCGGTGGTTTTGGTGGACGTGGCAAAGGTGGCAACTTCGGTGCAAACTGCCCAAATCCAGAGCAACGCAAACAAATGCTTGAGTATTACCAAAACGAAATGCTTCCAAAACTTGAAGAGCTAAAAAAAGAACTCGACAGCCGCCTGAATAAAACTGAACTCGAAAAGCTCAATGCACTTCGCAAGCGCGCATCGGAACTTCGCGAGGAAGGAATGAAAAAACGTGCCGAAAGACCTCAGTTTAACCGCAACAACAGACCAAGCTACGAAGAGCGCCAGCAATTCCGTGCCGAAATGGAGGAACACCGCAAGAAAATGCAAGCAATATTCGATGAAGTTGATAAAATCATCAAAAACAACAATTGGATTTTGCAGGACATTGAGCCGAGATTAGAAAAAATCCAGCCAGAACGCCCGAATTTCAAGAACAAGCAAAGTCGTCCTAATGCACCAGACTTTGGACCAAATCCAGATGGAATGAGAATGCACAGAGGATTTGATATTGAAAGATTTATGCTTTGGGATGGAAGCAACTTTTTTGAAAGAGCAGAGAAATTCCGTCAGGACGCTAATCTGGGCACTGTTTCGAACTATCCGAATCCATTTTCGAACCAAACAACAATTGCTATCAACTGCGTAAAAGAGCAAAATGCTCACATAAATCTATATGATATTAACGGTGAATTTGTAGCAGAAATCTACAAAGGAAAGCTGAACAAGGGCAAAAACGAGATTCCGTTTTCGTCAAGCTCAGTGAAAAATCTGAAACCGGGAACCTATCTTTACATTGTATCTTTTGATGATGGCAAAAAATTAGAAGGCAAGATGATATACTCCAAATAACAAGCAAACAGCATAAACAAACTGAATGGCTGCCCCAAAAATTCTAAGGGCAGCCATTTTTTGCCAGCAACGAATAGATTGATTTTTGGGAAATGGCTTCAAAGGAAAGCAGGCAATAATTTTATAAATCAGGGGCGTGTTGCCCGACGCCCCTGATTTTTTGCGGGAATTGCTTTGAGGTGATATATTACTACTCTTCCTTCCATTTTTCTACAAGATTGGCGTATTTGTTGCACAGAGAGACGGCAGATTCGTAGTCGTCGGCTTCGCCGTAAACTGTGAAAACAGGTCGTTCTTTCGATGGAAGGAGCAAAGCACAGGTATTTACGTCGAAAATTTTCACTCCTTCGACCAACTGGCGTTGCATACCTTCTGAATGTTCCATTGCGTGCCGCATTACAGTGCCTTTGGAATTCCAGGGAACGCTTACATCTTTGCTATAGACAAACCGTTTAGGTATTTTTTCGTCGAGAGTGGAAATCTTGCAATTTGTTTGGGCAAGCATTTCGAGAATTTTTCCGAGAGAATACATACCGTCGGAAGCAAAGAGGAAATCGCGGAAGATAAATCCACCCCATACGCCACCTACAAACAAGACGTCGTCGTCTAAGGTAGCATCCATCATTGCTGAGTGAGAATTTTTGATGCGGACAACTTCAACATTGTAGTCTTTTGCAATTTGTTCGATTTCCTGCGGGGCAACAATAGAAACAGCGATTTTGTAAGGTTCGCGGTGGCGGTTTGTTTCGAGAAATAGCTTAGTAACAATCGAAAGCAGTCGCATCGGGTGGTACCAGGTTCCTCTTTCGTCGATAATAGAGATTTTTTCGGCGCCGGATTCAATTCTAAAGCCGAGTTCGTAGCCGAGCGAACGCATAATTTTGCCTGTTTCGTCTGTAGTGGAATGCTGGGAAAGCGGGTCGGGATGAAACATAGTAGAATCGACGTAATTATTTAATGAAATTGCTTCCACCCGAAGCTTGCCCAGCAAGCTCGGAAGAATAGTAGAAGCAAGGCCGTAGGAATAATCAACCAATAATTTATATTTATGATTTTTGATTAAATCGACATCGAGAGAATCAAGAAAACGATTTATGTAGATTTCGTTAGTCCTTTCAGGGTAAGAGATTTTACCAATTTGTGAGTAGTGGACACGTTTAATATCCTCGCCAAAGAAGAAACGTTCGATTTTTTTTGCCATATTTATAGAGATGTCTCTGCCATCTTTGTTGAAGATTATTATATCAGTTTGGTCGGGGTCTCGGGGCGAACGCCTGACGTGAAGTCCGCCATCATAGCGTCCGGTTCGCAATTCCTGACGGGTTTGGGGGATGGATGTGGTCTGCAGGTCGCTGATGTTTACTCCAACAGATGCAAGCCCGGCTGTAATGGAGCGTTTCATAATTCTGGAGATGTTCGACGGGTCGCGTGAAGCGAGCAATCGGGCTTTTGTACCAAAAGCAAGCCCCAGCGCTGCACCTAATTTGGTTCCGAAATCGGGATGTATTTCAATATTCGAGATACCAGAAATGCGAGCATCAGTGAATATCTCGCGTTGCCATTTTTCTTCCTGAATTAACGAGAACGAAACCGAAGCGCCTTCTTCTACGTATTTGTCGGGCCACAGTTTTATATTTGATTTCAAAATTGCATTGTCTTCGATTTTGCAATTATCAGATATGAACACGTTTTCGCCGACCACAACTGAGTTGCCAATTTCGACGTTGTTGCAAACAACATCATCAGTCATTTTGACAAAATCGCCGAGTTTGCAATTATTCCAGAGAGTAGCTCTGATTAACTTAACACCATTGCCGATTACGCAGTTGTCCCCGATAGTACAATCAATCAATTCGGAGTATTCGCCAATGGTAACGTTGTCGCCGACGAGTACCTTGCCGCCAAATTTTGCAGTAGGAGCAATATTGCAGCTATTACCGCGTGTCAGGTTGCCGTGTTCGACACCTTTTTTCTCAACTTTGATGATGCCGGTAAGAGCGTCGTATTGCCCGATAATGTATTCATCCAGATTGCCTACATCGCGCCAGTAGCCATCGGCGATATAGCCATAGAGAGGCATACCGAGTTCGAGCATTTTGGGAAAGAGATCTTTGCTGAAATCGAATTCCTCGCGGTATGGGATCATATCGAGCACTTCGGGTTCCAAAATGTAGATACCGGTGTTTATAGTATCGGAGAATACCTGTCCCCACGAAGGTTTTTCAAGGAATCGGGTTATTTTTCCATCGGAGTCTGTCATAACAATTCCGAATTGAAGTGGGGTATCGACGCGGGTCAGAAGAATTGTAGCTTTTGCTTTTTTACTTTTGTGAAATTCAATTGCTTTTGTCAGATCAAAATCTGTAAGGACATCACCACTGATAATAATAAATCGCTCATCCAAAAATTCGTAAGCATTTTTGACACTTCCGGCTGTTCCATAGTCAGCTGCGGCCTGGACATAATCCATATCAACATCGAAGCGGCTGCCATCTTCGAAGTAGCTTGTAATTTTCTCTGGCTGAAAATACAGCAACGAAACGATTTTATTAATGCCGTGCTTTTTAAGCAGATTTATTATATGTTCCATCATCGGGATATTGACAATTGGCACCATCGGCTTGGGAATATTCATTGTAAGCGGACGTAATCTTGTGCCAAAACCACCTGCCATAATAACTGCTTTTTTCATAAAGACCTCGCTTAAATTTTTGAGTTAGCTTGTGTGTGTTTAAATAGGACGTTTCAAAAAACGCTTTTATTTGTAAATATATTTAACATTCGGATAAAAATCAAATATTTTTTTGATTTATGTTTCTATATCAAAAGTAATTAATAAATCATTTGACTGCGATGAAAAAATTATTATTTGCATTAATTTTTATTTTGGCAACTCCAGATATTCTCCCATTCGGATATTGGGAGAAGGTGAATTTGCCACCACCGTACAGCACAAATTATTGGCTTGATATATACTTTCATCCCGACAATCCGCAATACGGCTGGGCTTGTGGATTTAATGGAATGGTTGTTCGGACAACCGATGGGGGAGCGACCTGGCTCGGTTCGATTGTGCCTTGGGCATATCATCTCGAACACATACACTTTCCGACATTGCAAATTGGCTACACTTCGGGTGTGGAAGGTATTTTCAAAACTGTAAACGGCGGGATTACGTGGTATGATATTACTCCAGACCAACTCCAGACTTATTGGGGATGCTATTTTATGAATGCAGACACCGGCTGGGTGGTGGGCGGAGGCTGTGCCGATGAAGTTCAGCGTTTCTACCGGACAACAAACGGCGGGACTTCCTGGACACTATTTCTTGCAAACGAACCGAATTCGGGTATGACAGACCTCATAGTTTATCCCGACGGCACCGGATACGCAGCAAGCAGCGGGGTAATCTGGAAAACCACAGATATGGGCACAACCTGGCAAATACATTCACGGACAGGTTCGAAAGTGTGGCACGAAGAGATAACGCGGGTTGGCAACTCGTTTCTAATTCCGGCGGCGGGCACTACCTGCTCGGGTGCGGGGAATATAGGCGGGATACTATTTTCCACCAATGACGGAGCTTCCTGGAATAGAACAATTGTTCGTGCACCGCTATTTGGCACTTTTCTGACTTCCGCAACTACCGGCTGGGCTTGCGGATACGACCGTCAGGTGTATTATTCAAGCAATGGCGGGCTGACGTGGGCTGAATACAATTGCGGTATTGACGAAGGAAATCTTGATGACATATGGTTTATTACTCCAACTAACGGCTGGGTGGTGGGCGAAGGAATTTACAAGCTCTCGCCTCCGTCGGCGAAAGCCGATCCTCAAAGTGTTTCGTTTGGCAATGTTTGCATAGGACATTTTCCGTTAGATACTGTTTGGGTGAAAAACCTATCGTTTTATTCATCCGCTGCTCAGTTTTATATTTCAGGTATTAATGCGACTGATTTCGAAATAATATCACCGTATTCGACAGAAGAGATGCTCGGCAGCTGCGGGAGTTTACCGATAATCATTCAATTTAAGCCGAGCTCAATGGGAATAAAATACGCTCAATTAAACATACAACTAAACGGCAAAAACATTATTGTTCCCTTGGAAGGCAATGCAGTAGAATCCGTATTGCAAGCAGACAAGTATGAAGTCGTGCTCAATCCGATTGCTTGCGGATTGCCGGCAATTGCTACATTCTACTGGACAAGTTCCTCAATCGACACATTAGAGCGGATACAGCAAACTTCTGGTAGCCCGGCGATTCAAGTTGCAACGCAGTTGCCGGTTAGATTGTCTCAAATTCCTGTTGCCACCAATTTTTCGATTAATCCGCCCGACACAGGCTGGTATGATGCAACGTTCGAGGTTAGAACAAAGCTTTGCGATAATATTAAGTATGTTACTGTAAGAGCGTATGCAGTGTCTCCAATAATAGATGCACCGCTGGAAGCAGTGCAGTCTATCGATTGTGCCACAAGCACTCTGTTTCGGGTACCAATTTCGAACAAAGGAAATTCTGAACTTTTAATTTCAAGTGTTAATCTTACAGCAAACAATCCTTCGTTCTCAATCAAGGGATTTGCAAGCGGGCAGTCAATTCCTGCTACAATTGCTATAGGGCAGAGCGACACTTTGCTTGTTGCTTACGATGCAAATCTTGGTGGGGGCAACACAGCCCGAATTGAAATATTAAACAACGATGGAACACGTAAATTTGGGCAGAAGAGCCCATATTATATAGATTTGCGGGCGAAATATAATTCCCCGTTGATTGCTCCGAGTTTTATTGAAATTGATTTCGATACAGTTTGCGTTGGCGTTTCTCTGCAAAAAAAACTTACATTGAATAATCTTGGCAATCTGCTGGCAACATTGGAAGGAATATCTTTAGAGAACAAGAATATTTCTTTATCTTCGGAAATGCTCCAAATTGCACCAACGCAGCAGCGAAGTTATGTGCTCAATGCCACCATAAAGCAAAAAGGCTACTTCACAGATACAATTTCGATTAAATACGAACCTTGCGAAAAGGAAATTACGTTTATTGTGAAAGGATTTGCAGTAGAAAGCCGATTCGAGGTCTCTCCGAACGAAATACGATTAGCAAGCTTAGTAGGAATTCAATCTGAAAGCGGTTTTGCAATTAAATCTATGTCGAACATACCGGAAAAAATAACCAGGATACAAATTATTCCATCGGATTTGCCAATAGACGTTGTGTTTACTCAAAGCATTCCTTTTGTTCTTGGAGAAAATGAAGAAATTTCGCTGCCAATAAATGTTCGTTCAGATATAGAAGGGAAATGGGACTTTACGATTTGCTTATCGAACGATGGAGCGTGCCCCACTGATATTTGTATTCCTGTTGAGTTTGTATCCTTCTTCAATTTTATTTCCACAGATACAGACACACTGAATTTTGGGTTAATTACCTGCAACCCAAGAGAAGAGCGACTTGAAGTTTCCTTAAAAAATGAGGCTGCTATAATAGACACAATAACCTCTATTTCGCTTGCAAGCGTCGATACACCTTTCTATATTATCTTTCCGCCAGCTTTGCCATTGCTATTAGCACCAAATCAGACGTTAAAGCTGAATATTGGATTTTTCCCAGCTGTAGAAGGTCGTTTTGAAAATGTTCTGATAATTAAAACACAAGGTTTCAATCCACAAACGATAGAAATACCGATTATCGCTGAATTTCGCAAAAGCATTTTGGCAACAAACCGGGCATTTATTGACTACGGGAAGGTAGAAAAGTGTTTTTCGAATATTTTAGATACTCTGATTGTAGCAAATTATGGGTTGCTGAATGATACAATCATTGTATCGACGCCTACTTCGAACTTTATTAAATTGCTGTCGCCCAACGAAGTACCAATACTTTCAAACTCGACAGCAACAATACCGATTGAACTCGATATTTCTGCGATGCCGAATGAAGGATTTTATTCGGCAAGCATAACAATTAGAAGCAAATCTTGCAATACTGCGTTTGAAATAAATCTGGTATGCAGAAAAGTCGAACCGAAGTTGTTAATTGCCCCAGCGGTGCTTGATTTTGCATCTGTGTGGATGGGCGAGAGCAAAATATTGTCGATCGAAGCTACAAATATTTCGGACGAGCCGCTACAATACAGAATAATTGGCACTGTTCCCTTGAGCGATGAATTTGCATACGACGGAAGAGTTTACAATTTAGAGCCAAATCAGAGAATAAGCAATGATATTACATTTACAGCAAAATCAGTTGGGAACAAATCAACGAGCTTGCTAATAGAGAAGATTACAAATTGTTTAGACACACTGAGTGTTGATTTAATAGCAAGGGTTCCACCGGAAGAATATTTCCCGGTATTAATAATAGACGATTACGTTGCAAAGCCGGGCGACACTCTCAATATTTACATCCGACTTGATACAGCGCTGCTGAAATTGCGACCGGAGAGAGTAAAGTTTGCAATTAGTTTGTCGCGACTTTTGTTTGAACCGCTCGAACTAAGAGCAAAATATGGCGACCAGCAGAAATTGAACTTCGACTATAAGTATAATGTATTAATTTTCGAAGCGAGCCAGCCTCAGGAAATATTCCAAAAGCCCGGCAATTTGTTTGAAATCAAAGGTATTGCACTATTGGCTACTCCGACCGAAGCTCCAATAAAGTTTGAGAACGTATCAATAATAGCAGACAAAGAAGCAGAACCTATTACAAAGGACGGTTCTCTGGCAATTGCCGGCTATTGCAATGCCCGAAATTACACTACAATTCAATATTTGCCACATATAAAGAATATTTCGGTAAATGTTGGGAAAACTGATATAGTAATTGATTACGAACATTCTGGGGAACAAACCGCAGAAATATCTTTAATTTCGCCGATTGGCGAAAAAATTGCTGAAAACAGATTTACACTGAAGAACGGGACAAATCAATACATTTGGAATATATCGAGCCTGACAAGCGGGGCCTACTTTGTGGTTTTGCAGACGCAATCAAATGAAGTGAATTATAAAAAGATAATAATTGTCCGATAATCAAAAAATACAAATATTTGAAAATAATAAGAGATTAATGCGTCTATTATAGAACTAATAGTGTGTTTATATTAATAAAGGAAAATAAAATGGCATTAAGACTTGCAATTAATGGTTTTGGAAGAATAGGCCGTTTGGCTTTTCGTGAGCTTGTAAAAAGAAATGTAGATGTTGAAATTGTTGGGATCAACGATTTGACAGATGCTGCAACATTGGCGCATTTGCTTAAATACGATTCAGTTCACGGTCGTTTTCAGGGTGAAGTTGCAGTAGAAGGCAATGAATTGATTGTAAATGGGAAACGTATATTAATTTCGGCAGAAAAGACAATAGAAAGCATTCCCTGGAAGAATGTTGATATAGTGCTCGAATCGACAGGAGTTTACACAAACCGCGAAGCACTTGAGCGCCATATTGCAGCAAGTGGTGCAAAGAAAGTCGTGCTCTCGGCACCAGCCAAAGGCGATGTCGATGCTACAGTTGTGTTAGGAGTAAACGACGGTATCCTTACAGGCAACGAAAAAACAATTTCTAATGCTTCTTGCACAACAAACTGCCTTGCACCGATGGTAAAAGTGCTACACGACAACTTTGGAATACAAAGTGGTTTTATGTGCACAATTCACGCATACACGAACGACCAGAGAATCTTGGACTTGCCTCACAAAGATTTGCGCCGTGCTCGTTCTGCGGCAATAAACTCTATCCCAACAACAACGGGCGCAGCTAAAGCAGTTGGGCTGGTTATTCCGGAGTTGAAAGGGAAATTGAAGGGATATGCAGTGAGAGTGCCGGTTCCAGATGGCTCTATTACTGACTTTGCAGCAGTGCTTTCGCGGGAAGTAACAATTGAAGAAGTAAATGAAGCAATGAAAAAAGCTTCGGAAACATACCTGAAAGGCATAATGGAATATTCGACAGATCCGCTTGTTTCCACCGATATAGTTGGCAATCCGCATTCTTGCATTTTTGATTCTTCGCTAACCGACGCACAGGGCAATTTTGTAAAAGTAGTTGGATGGTACGACAATGAGTTCGGCTATTCTTGCCGAATTGTTGATTTAATTTTGAAACTCGGCAAAATGTAAAAAAGCAGATTTCGATAAAGCTACAAAATTATGAAAGAGGCACTTTTGAAGAGCCTCTTTTCTTTTTGCACAATCACAATTTGACCATACGCAGCCGGAACAGTCGGTATATTATTTGTTGGGATGGGATGCATCTCAACACACAATACAACAATTGCGTAATTAGTAATTAATGAAAATATTTATTCTTTGTGAAATAAACGATAAATATATTCTAATATATTATTATTTCACAAGTTAATTTAGTATATTTGTAGCTTGTAATTATGGCTAAATTTGAAAAATGGAAAATTTTCGCAACTTTTGTATTATAGCTCATATAGATCACGGGAAATCCACTCTTGCCGACTGCCTATTGATGCGAACCGGCAGAGTAACCGAGCGTGAGATGGTAACCAATCAGATTCTTGACGACAATCCGCTCGAGCAGGAACGCGGTATAACAATCAAACTACACGCTATTCAAATGGACTATACTGCACGCAATGGCAAACAATACACTCTCAATTTAATTGATACTCCGGGACACGTAGACTTTTCCTACGAAGTATCCCGTTCGCTTGCAGCCTGCGAAGGTGCTATATTGGTGGTTGATGCCACACAAGGCATCGAAGCACAAACAATCAGCAATCTTTATCTTGCAATTGAGCACAATCTGGAAATCATTCCTGTAATAAATAAAATTGACCTGCCGAGTGCCGAAACTACTATCGACAAAGTAAAGCAACAGATAATTGACCTTATCGGATGCAAGGAGGAAGAGATATTGCTTGCTTCGGCTAAGAAATCGATTGGTATTGACGAAATTCTGGAAGCGATAGTTGAGCGCATTCCCACACCGAAAGGCGATCCATCGGCACCGTTGCGGGCTCTGATTTTCGATTCGGTCTTCGATTCCTACCGCGGAGTGATTGTATACATTCGTGTGTTTGATGGAGTGCTCCGCGAAAACGACAAAATTTATTTTATGGCAACCGATATGACCTACGACGTAGAAGAAGTAGGTATTCTATATATGAAACGGCAACGCACAGGCGAGCTATCGGCGGGAAATGTTGGTTATTTTATTGCAAATATACGTGATTTGCACGATACAAAAGTAGGTGACACAGTAACATTGTTCAAAAATCGTTGTTCGGAGCCAATTGCCGGATTTAAAAATGTGAAGCCAATGGTGTTTAGTGGAATTT
>CALGXJ010000050.1 GCA_937936035.1 Eximiradius proteiniborus | reverse complement strand
CAAAAGATTTTGAACAAAACGAATAATTATCATTTTGAATTATACTTTTTTTTGATTATTTTTAACTATTCATTCTGTTACTTTTCTTATTCTGCCTGTGTTATCTAATTTGTGTAAATATATTCAAGGTTCTTATGGCTTCTAATCATCAAAACAACGAAGCAAATGGAGCTGAAAATAAAAGCTCTATTGACGTTAATGAACTAAAATCTAAACGTATCGCTGAACTTACAAATATTGCTAAAAACTTGGGAATTACTAATTTCAGCGACCTTACCAAACAAGAGCTTATCCTGAAAATTATCGAAGCTCAAGCTACTGTGCAGGTCAAAGATACCCAAACTGACGGAGCAATCACAAGCGAAGGTGTTCTCGAGGTAATGCCCGATGGTTATGGATTCTTACGCTCCCCTGATTATAATTATTTGCCTTCTCCCGATGATATTTATGTTTCACCTTCCCAAATTAAAAAGTTTTTTTTGCGAACAGGCGACACTATCCGTGGACAAGTGCGCGCACCAAAAGAGCAAGAACGTTTCTTCGCTTTGCTGAAAGTCGAAACTATCAACTATCTGCCTCCTGAAAATATCCGCGAAAGAACAATTTTTGATAATTTAACTCCACTTTATGCAAATAGTAGAATAAAGCTCGAACGCCAACCAAATGAATATTCTATGCGTGTCGTAGATCTCCTTTGCCCTATTGGAAAGGGGCAACGCGGACTTATTGTTTCTCCTCCAAAATCAGGTAAAACAATCTTGTTGCAACAAATTGCAAACAGTATCACTACAAATCATCCTGAAATAAAATTAATTGTTCTCCTCATCGACGAGCGACCCGAAGAAGTTACTGATATGGAACGTTCAGTAAAAGCTGAAGTAGTTGCTTCAACTTTCGACGAACCACCAGATCGCCACGTTCAGGTTGCTGATATGGTGCTCGAAAAAGCAAAACGACTCGTCGAAGCAAAACAAGACGTTGTAATTCTGCTCGACTCAATTACTCGTCTTGCTCGTGCTAATAATACAGTTGTTCCACATTCCGGGAAAATTCTCTCAGGTGGTGTGGATGCTAACGCTCTTCATAAGCCCAAAAGATTCTTTGGTGCTGCTCGTAATGTTGAAGAAGGTGGTTCTCTTACAATTATTGCAACTGCTCTTATCGAAACGGGCAGCCGTATGGACGAAGTTATCTTCGAAGAGTTCAAAGGCACTGGAAATATGGAAATTGTTCTTGATAGACGTCTGGCAGACCGCCGAATTTTCCCGGCTATTGATGTTAATCGTTCAGGCACTCGTCGCGAAGAATTACTTCTTGAACCTGATGAACTCAACAGAATTTGGATCTTGCGAAAAGTTCTGAGCGAGCTAACACCTGTCGAAGCTATGGAATTCCTGCTCGATAGATTGAGAACACGTAAGTCTAACCGCGAATTCTTAAATTCTATGAACAGCTAATTGTGGAAATTTATATGATGCGAGGTTATCTTTATCAGTAAGATAACCTCTCTTTTTTATGCTTTCCACTAATTCAAGATTATTAGATAATAATCTTATTAATTTCAAACTTTACAAATGTAAATTTTCTCACCGTAAGCACCTCTTTCGACATCCAAAAAAAATGATGATATTACAATGATTTCTAAGGAAAGAGATTCATTTAATTATTCAGTATTTCAATTATTTTCTTATCCTGTTTTGCCTTCATTATATCAATATTTTGTCCATTTTTTATTATATTTATAAAATTTTTTGTGAATTTTATTAGGTGAAAAATGAAAAAGTTGTTTCTTTTGATTTTCGCTACATTTTTAGTTTTTGGATGTTCAAAAGAAAGCGATAAAACTTCTAAGGAAGATAACATCAACCGCGAGCCTCACAATCTTACTACAATCGACCTATATTCGATGAAAAGGCTTTCGGAAATGCAGCTTTCTCCTGATGGCAAATGGATTGTATATACTATTGCTACTCCTTCAATTCCAGATAATAAACTTTTCCGCGATATTTGGGCAACTTCCATTGATGGTATTGAAAACTTGCAAATTACCTCAGACAGTGGTAATGAAATGTCTCCGGTTTTCTCTCCGGACGGAAAGAAAATCGCTTACCTCTCTAATAAATCTGGTTCATACCAGGTGTATATTCAGGACTTTCCAAAAGGCACACCTAAACAGCTTACAAGCTTGCCCGAAGGCGTATCGAATATCCTTTGGTCTCCAGACGGCAAATATATTTCCTTTACTTCTGAAGTGAAAATGCTTCAAACAATTAAAGACGAATATCCTGATTATCCAAAAGCAAACGTTCTACATTATAC
Organism: Eximiradius proteiniborus; assembly: GCA_937936035.1. Classification (GTDB taxonomy): domain Bacteria; phylum Bacteroidota; class Ignavibacteria; order Kapaibacteriales; family UBA2268; genus JAKIZO01. The sequence continues at coordinate 2,981 of CALGXJ010000050.1, read as the reverse complement.
AGATTTGCCTGTTCGTCACTGGGACGAATGGGTTGATGATAAACTCAGCCATCTTTTTGTTGTGCCTGTCGATGCTAGCATCGAACCTGTGGATTTAATGAAAAACGATACTGTTGATACTCCGCTTAAACCATTCGGCGGAAGCGAGGAACTTGGCTGGGCTCCCGATGGAAAAATTATTGCTTACACTGCTCGAATCAACAACGATTTTGTTCGAAACACAAATTCAGATATTTTCCTTGTAAAATTAGATATTAAAGATAAATCTGTTAATTTTTCACGGGAAAATATTACTGAACATCTTCCCGGTTACGATAAGCATCCTTCTTTTTCTCCTGATGGCAATTGGATTGCATTCCTAAGTCAGGAACGCAATGGCTTCGAGTCCGATAGAGTTCGCCTTATGCTCTACAATAGGCAGGATAAATCTATCTCTGAACTTACCAACGGTTTCGACCAATGGATAGAAGAATTTGTTTGGTCTCCTGATAGCAAAAAAATATATGCTACTGCTACTGATTCCGGTGTCGTCAGCTTATTTGAGTTCGATATCCAAGCCAAAGCTAACAAAAGAATTGCTCGTGGCTACTGGGATTACGGCCACGGGCTTGCGGTAACACCTGATGGCAAGTATTTAGTAGTAGGCAAGACCAATTTCAATAATCCTCTCGATTTCTATCGTTTAGACCTATCCACTGGCGAAGAATTAAAACTGACTAAATTTAATGATGAAAGACTAAAATATATTAATCCGGCTAAATTCGAAGAACGTTGGTTTACAGCTCTTGATGGCAAAAAAATCCACGCCTGGATTATTTATCCTCCTGATTTCGATCCTACAAAGCAATATCCTGTTATTACTTACTGCCAGGGCGGACCTCAAAGTTTGATTAGCCAGAATTACCATTACCGCTGGAATTTTGGCATCTACGCTGCAAATGGTTACATTGTGCTTGCTGCCAACCGCCGCGGTGTTCCCGGCTTCGGACAAGCTTGGAACGATGCTATCAGCAAAGATTGGGGAGGTATGCCTATGAACGATTTGCTCGCTGCTACCGATCAATTCGGCAAAGAACCGTTTGTGCTTCCCAAAGGCAAAGCAGCAATCGGTGCAAGCGCCGGTGGATATGCAGCTTACTGGCTTGCCGGCAGTCATAAAGGGCGTTTCTCTGCATTTGTTGCTCATAACGGTGTTTTCGATGTTATAAGCAAGTATGGCTCTACCGAAGAATTGTTCTTCCCCAACTGGGAATTTGGTGGTCCTTATTGGATCAAGCAACACCGCGATAATATGGAGAAAAATTCGCCACACAATTATGTTCAAAATTGGGACACTCCAATTCTTATCTCGATCGGAATGAACGACTTCCGTGTTCCTTACACTCAGGGTCTTGAAGCATTTACTGCTGCTCGTAGCCGAAATATTCCGGCTGAATTAATTGTTTTCCCAAATGAAACTCACTTTATCTCCAGTCCTCAGGAATATATCATCTGGCAGGATAAAGTAATTAAATTTTTGGATAAATACACAAAAAATAAAAATTGATAATTGTAATTATTAAATTTTAAAGGCTGTCCCTTGCCGGGGCAGCCTTTCTTTTTATTATCGCATAGTTATTTAAAAAATGTCAGCATTCAATCATATTAATAACGATATTTTGTTATTATCTCAATATTGATAACGGCATCCTCATTATTGAATTACGATATAGAATTAATACATAATATGTCCCGTTTTGCAACTCTCTCACATCAATTCGGTTATTTTTCGCTAATTAATCTTTGCTTACCTTTTTCATTGTTTGTCCCAAAGGATTAGTTATTTCTACTTTACCTAATTCCACAATATCCTTCACATCTATTGTTACCCATTCATAAACAGGATTAGGATATATTTTCACTTCATCGTCGTATAAACCATCCTCTGCACTTGTATTCGGTCCGGTTGTAAATACGTAAGTCTCCGATGTTGTTGAATATGCTCCTTCTATTGCTTTCACTCTCCAATAATATTTCGTATTTTCTTTTAGTGGATTGGGAAAAGTATAATAACTATTATACACATTAGTGAAATATTTGAAGCTAAAATCACTGTATTCAGATAATTCAAATTCATATCGTGTTACTCCCAAATCCTCCCATTGGAATTTAAGCGACTTATTGTCAATTCCTGTAGAGTTATCCGGTGGATATTTTAAATTAAGCGATCCTAAGTTTTTGGTTGTTGTAAATGACCAAATTGGTGAAGGATTGATACCTGAAGCTATAGGTTCCACCCTCCAGTAATATTTTGTAGCGAGTTCTAGAAATTCCGGATACATTAAGCTATCACTGCTTAATCTTATTATTAATGAATGCTTCAGATTTGCAGAGTCTGTTGATAAATAAAAATAATAGCTTGAGTTTAGATTTTGCTATTTAAATGTAGGTTTTCTTGAAACATTATCCCTATTATTTTCTGGACTTTCAAGTTTTAAATAATTATAATTAGCTTGATTATATACAATCTTATCTGTTATGCTATTCCCGGCCACATCTCTAATAATAAAATTAGCGACTGCATTTTGATACAAATCATTTACTTCCAAAATAAACCTCGGCTGGAAGTTTGCAATCCCTGCCTGAAAATTACTTGAAGCATATGGATCTTTAAAATTGTAACTGTTTGATAATAGTTCTGGTAAAGAGTTGATCCCTCCGTCTACTTGCTTTTTACCATCTACCTCTTCTCCATACCTTAGCTCGGTACATAATATTTCATAAACTCCTGTTTTTATTTCTTTTATAGAATATTCTGGGGCAAAGTATCAATCATATATAGTGATTCATTTCTTATCAATGCAGCAGGCCACCCGTAGGAATCCACACTTGTAAATCCATACACATACCCACCAAATGGCGTCTCGCCTGTTACGTAGTGCGACCCAGGTCCTACTCTTACTCTTGCAAAAAACAAGTCGGTATCCGGTATTCTGTTCATC
>CALGXJ010000049.1 GCA_937936035.1 Eximiradius proteiniborus | reverse complement strand
GGGCTGAAAATATAGCTAAGCTTTTCACTTCTGAAACAGGATTTGTAGCAAAAATTAATGAAGTGATTTATAATCTAAAGCCGCAAGGTGGAAATAGTGGTCTTTTGAGGACAAGAAATGAATCGATTACAAGAGAAATTACTAATATAGATAAGAGAATTGCTTCTCTGGAAGCAACTATCGAGCAACAAGCACAGAGTTTGAGGAAGGAATATGAAAGTTATTTGAAAGTGTTCTTGCAGGCCCAGGGACAATACTCCTTGCTTTCTACAATGTCCACTTCATCTTTGAACTCTGGCTTTAATAGCTTGATTGCTCAACAAGCTTCATTAGGACAATAATTATAAGAGGTCCAAAATGATTAATGGAATTCAGCCCACTGCTGCAATTAGAGAGACATCTCTCGAAGATTTGCAGTTGGAAACAAGAAAAGAGCGATTTGCCTTGCTCGCCGAGCAATTCAAGGCAGAATTCAGCTCTGACAAGGAAAAGGGGTCCTCTGTCGGTGCAAAAAACGATAAAGAAACCCAAAACGAAAGTGTTAAGCCTAAAGAAAATGAATTTAAAAATAAAGTCAATTCTGATTTGAAGGAACTTGGAGAAAAACTAAAAGATATTATCAAGGAAACAGATGTTTTTCTCGAATTTTCGATCGACAAAGATACTAACAAAATGATTCTACGCATTATCGACAACAAAACAAAAGAAGTTGTTCAGCAATTGCCAAGTGAAATTGCTCTGAAAATAGCAAGAATTGTTAGCAATATCGAAGGTGAAGGGCAGATAGCTAATGCAAAAGTTTAGTGAAATATTGCATAATATCCAACTTGTGCTCGAAAATACCAAAAGTATTTACGATGCACTTAATAATGGGAATTTCGAACTGGAATACCTGGAAGAAATCTCTAATCTTTACGAAGAAAGAGAAAAAAATATTCTTTACCTTAAATCATTGCTCGAATCCGATATTGGTAAGGAATTTATTGCTGAAAAACAAGACGAATGGAATGAAAAAATTAATTTGATTGTTAATTTGGATTCTGTTAATTTAGAATTGCTTAGAAAGAAAACAAAAGACACAGGTGAAAAACTAAAGCAATTGAACAAACAGAAAGCGGTATTAATTTATTCTAAATAATATAGGTGCGATATGGATATCAGTTCAATAAAACCACAAGGAGTGTCGGGACCTAAAGAAAACGAGCGGGTTTCTGATAAGAAGAGCAAAGCAAAAACATCTTCCGGGAAGACCTCTGCAAGTTCCGCTGGCGATACTTTGTCTATTTCGACCGAAGCCCAGAAGCTTTCCCGCGTTTTCTCACGGATTTCTTCGGGCTACTACAACTCGCCAGAAGTGCTCAAGGAAATTGCTCAACGTATTTTGAATGAATTAGATAAGCAAGAATAGCTTACTTACGGTTCTTTAGCAGAAGTTTCTTAATTGATTCTATACTTTTCTTTTCGTCTTCCTGATAATGCTTTAAAATTGTATCTGACTTGACAACTGGCGTAGGCTTTTCTTCCGAAGTGGGCTTCGGCTCGGCTGGCGGCTGTTCTTTTATGCCAGTGATTGATTCCAGCATCTCTTCTTGTTTCTGAGCTAAGACTTTTTCATTGACATATAATTCTTCCGGATCTATCGGAATACCCTTTATTATCAATTCTAATTTTTCTGTCCCGAAAATATCTACAAGTTTGTCGTAAACAGTTGCTCTGGTGAACGGTTTGGAAATAAAGCCGGAGATGCCATTTTTCACGGCCAAACCTAAATTCTCGACGTCGGAAAGTGCGGAAACCATAATAACGGGTATATGTTTAGTAGTTTTTATGTGCTTCAAAATTTTAAGTGTTTGATGTCCGGAAAGCTCTGGCATAAGAATATCAATAATAATAAGAGTTGGCTGATGCTCAACTGCGAGAGCAATGCCATTATAGCCATCAGAGGCAAGGTAAGAGGTTTTGAATCCATAACTTGCTAGTGTTTTGGACAAAATCCTCTGCATCCAGATGTCATCATCAATTATTAAAGTAGAATATTCAGCCATAATGCTATTCCTTGTTATTTATTTTTTTTATGGCTATGCCACTTATATCTTCGTCAATTAGGTGAGAAAACTTAATACTGGAATTTGCAATTGCATCTTTGAGAGCCATTAGATGAGTTTTGGCTGCCTGACGATTGATCTGGACAATTTTTTCATAGATTTCTTTGCGGTGCACAGGTACTGATTTTGGTGCTTCGATGCCCAAACGCACAACCCCGCGGTCGTAGCTCAAAACAGTTATCTGAATTGAGTTCCCGATGGTAATTACTTCTCCTATCTTCCTTGATAGAACTAACATTTTGCTATTCCTTTATTGTTTGTTGCTTTTTTGCGATAACGTAATTAGTTGAGTATTTGTCGGATGGAAGAATGATTTGTTCACCTGTTTGCTTTTCGATATTAAAAATAACAGGTGCTTTCATATTAGCGCTCATATCGCCGTTTTCATCTTCCAAAGTGATTACAACAAAAAGTACCTGCTTTTCGAGATCGTATTTGATTCCGGGATCGTAATATACATCAATATGCCATGGACTAAGCAGTGGGAAACCAATTTCTGGTTCATCGACAGATATTAGCCATTTGAAAGGTGCAGTTGATTCCTCGCTAATTAATACATAATCATGCAAATCCTCAAATCCGAGCATACCGTCTTTGAATTTGAAAATATACTCGTCGTCTATTTCCAATTCGCCGAAATAGTTAGTTTTTAGTACTCTTTTTTTAGCCATAGCAATTCTATAAATAACTAATAATTAACAAAATAATAAAATAAAATTATTTTCACAATGATAATTTTATCATTTCAAATACTTTTTGCAAATACTTTTTATAGTCGCAGTCTGCCATTGCTTTCATTGTGGCTTCGAATTGCTCAAGCGAGATAAATCCGCGATTAAGAGCAATTTCCTCTAAGCAGGCAATTTTTGTGCCCTGACGCTTTTCTATTGACATAATAAATACCGACGCTTCGGTGAAATTTTCCGGTGTGCCGGTATCGAGCCAGGCAACCCCGCGCCCTATGGGTGCCACTTTCAGCCTGTTCTGCCGTAGGTAATGCTTGTGTATGTCCACAATTTCGAGTTCGCCGCGATGGCTTGGAGAGAGCGAGCGGGCTATTTCGATAACGTTTTCATCGAAAATATAAAGTCCGGGAATTGCAAAGTTCGATTTTGGATTTTCAGGCTTTTCCTCGATTGATAGGACATTGCCGTTTTTGTCGAATTCTACAACTCCATACATCTGTGGTTTTTCGACGTTGTATGCGAAAATTGTTCCGCCTATATTTTTTTCGAGCGACCTGCGGAAAAAAGTAAGATCGCCATAGAACAAGTTGTCGCCCAAAATCAGCACGCTCTGGTAGTCTTCGATAAAGTCTGCACCGATAATGAACGCTTCGGGCAAACCACCGGGGTTAGGTTGTTCGGCATATTGCAGATTAATGCCCCATTGCGAACCATCACCAAGAAGATTACGGAAGGAAGGAAGATCTCGTGGAGTGGAAATAATAAGGATATTGCGTATATCGGCAAGCATCAAAGTAGACAACGGGTAGTAAATCATAGGCTTATCGTAAATCGGCAGCAGTTGCTTGCTGATTACAGACGTCATCGGATAAAGGCGGGTTCCTTTGCCTCCTGCGAGAATTATTCCTTTTGTGTCCATACTTAATCTATGTTCAAAAACTTTTCAGACGCTTTGTTGCTTTTCCATTGAGCAAGTGTCAAACCTTGCAGATCGCGTTCTTTGATCAAAACATCTTTGCTGAATGCTTGTTTGATTTTTTTTGCAATGCGTTTGTCGCACAGGGACCAATCAATATCTTCTGCCATCGGCGAGATTACTCCTTCGCAACTTGGATTATAAGTTCCACTGCAAAGATATTGCACGTAGCTATCTTTTGTAAGCAGCATCCCGTGTGCAAAGCCGGGCGGTATCCACATCCATTCAGAATAATCTAAGTTGGGTGCGCCCGATAATTCATAAGCAATAATTTTGCCAAAAGTTTCGGAATTTTTGCGAATATCTATTGCCATATCAAGCAAATTACCGCTTATGCAGCGGACTAATTTGCCCATAAACGGGTTCCACTGGAAATGAAAACCACGGAATGTATTTTTATAGGAAAATGATTCATTGAACTGCAAAAAATCATAACGTCTGATGAAGGCAAGTTCATCAATACCATAGAAATCGTCTTCTCTGTAGGTTTCGGTAAAATAGCCTCGTTCGTCGAGAAATTTTCTGAAGCGAATAATTTGTATATCTTCTATTTCAAGCGGTTGCACGCTAAGAATTTGCATCAGTTCGTCCCTGAATTATGAATAAATTATAAATCCTTTAACGTAATTATCGGCTATTTCATTTAAAATACTAGTAAAATTTTCAAATCCATATATATTAATTAAATTAATAGGAGAAATCTGACGTTCCTGCAAGCGTTCATTTGGCAAAAGAATATTTCGAATTTTTCTTAATTTGCTTACAAAATCAGTGTTTTTCTTTTTCAGTGCCGAGATGTATTTTTTATGTAAGTTGTCAATTAGTTCGGATGATTTGTGGGAGTAGCTTTCCTGCGTTCTCACAAGTGATGGGTCGGTTTGGCTAAGCAGTTGAGTTAGCTGCGAAAAGCTTTGTTGAATTTGGTTTTTCACTTGCTCGAAAGTTATATCCGATGTATTATTGATGACTAAATTGCTCACAAAACTTTCGAATTTATTCATTGGCTCGAAAAACTTAGCTAAATCAATGTTATTTTGTGCGATAAAATGAATATGCCTTTCTGGCAGAAAGCACGCCATAGCTCTGTTGGTGACTGGTGGAAAATCCACACTGAAAAATTCATAAGCTTCCTTTAACATTGCAAAATATGAAATCTCGCCCGGACCAAGCACATAAATAACCGAAGGAAAGCAAATTTCCTGAAAAATAGGTCGCAGAATTGCCTTTGGTGAGAAAGAATTTGGATTTTGAGATATATCCGAGACAATTTCGTCGTAGGTGTATTGGCAATGATTTATTGAATAAAGAGAATTTTCTGGAGAAATTGTGCGTATAGAAAATCTTTTGCCTTCCGTGTGTTTGCAGTAGTTGAAATAGTCGAAAGAAATATTTATTGAATGCCCGTAACTCGTTAGCAAAGCTTTGTTTCTCGAAAATTTATCAAATAAATTTTTGAAATTATACGGTGAAGCAAAATTTACATTTGCAAGCAGGTCAATTGCACCGCTTTTGCGAGCAGCAGCTGCCGAAGCAAAAAGCAAACCATAGCTTTTGAATAGCATTTGATAAAACTGAAGCATTGCATCCGACCATCGCTTGCCCTTGCAGTAAATCGAGCGAAGGGTGTTGGCGAGTTGCTCCTTGCTTGCCGAATAGGGGAGAGCGTCGATAACTGCATCTATTGTTTCTTCAATATTCTCTTCAAAAACGAGCTCAGAAACAGGTGTATTTTCGTAGTGAGAATAATCTGGGTGGAAGAGTTGCGGAGAGTGATTTGCATCGAAGACACAAATTTCAGCTGCTTCTTTTGCGTCGTGATCGTTGTCTTCGAGCCAGAAAATCGGGACAATGTGAATTTCCGGATGCTCTGACTGAAGTTTATTTGCAATATTTATTGCAGTTGCAATTTTCAGGCAAGTATAGATAGCCCCGCCAAGGAAACCAACCTGTTGGCCGGTGGAAACAAATAAAGTGTTTGATTGGGATGATACCGAAATATTTGCTTTTTGGGATTCGGACAATTCGAGCGATTGCATCGTGTCCGAAATTATCTTATGCGTAAGTTGCCGATTAGCAAACTTTTGAGCTTTACGAAGAAGAAATGATTTGTTCTCTGTTTCAGAAATATCTGCAAAGCGTGATAGAGCAAAGCTGTCGCCTTCGATAAACCTGCGGAAAAAGTTACCGTTTTGTGGGATTTTGGAAAAGTCGATGAAAAGCATAATCAAAAGTTATAAATTTTCAGAAAACGAAGTGCAATCATTACAAATATTGCAGTAGTGGCAAGATAACCAACTAATAAACCAATTCGGCGGAAACGATATTCCCAGATATGTTGCAGGCGAAACCGAACAACGAGATTGAACCTGTATTCGAACATTGCAAAGCCGATGAAAGCGATGAAATTTGCTGCAGCAAGTTCGAACCTATGCAGCAAAAAGGTAACAACTGCAAAAAACAGAAAAATAAGCACGGATAATTTATTCAATTTCGTTCTCCTTGGGTTTATTTTTTGTAGTTTTAGGGAAAACTCCGGCTTGGGCAGAAATATTCAGGAGCATGCCAATTGCCACAGAATAGAAAATTACGGCTGTTCCGCCGTAACTGATAAATGGCATCGGAACACCGGTTGTTGGCAAAAGTCCTGTATTGACACCTGCATTGACAAACACATAAATTGCAAATGTAGTGATGATACCAACAGCAAGGAAGTAGCCGAAATTATCAGGTGCTTTTTTGGCAATTATCATTCCACGCCAGAAAATTATTGCGAAAGCAAGTATGATAACAAGCAAGCCGAAAAATCCGTATTCTTCGCCGACAATAGAGAAAATAAAGTCGCCGTAAGATTCCGGCAGGAACAGATGGCTCTGACGGTTTTGCCCGGGCCCAACACCGAACAGCCCGCCATTGCCAATAGCGATAAGCGCTTGATTTAGCTGATAGTTTACAGTTTCAATCGGATTGGAGTTCCCGCCCAAACCTAAAAAAGCTTTAATTCTGTTCATTCTGTAAGTTGCACTGATAGCATACACTCCGGCAGAGGCAATTCCGATAAGTCCGGTTGCTAATAAATATATTAAATTTACATTTCCGATAAACATTAATGCAATTGAGATAAAGAAAATCACTATCATAGTTGAAAAATTAGGCTGCAAAGCGATGAGCCCGCAAATAATAAGAGTCCATACAACAAATGGTAGAAAACCTTGCTTGAAGTCTTTGATTACATCCTGCTTGCGTGTGAGAAGAGTAGCGAAATGCAGCACCATAGCAAATTTTGCAAGTTCAGAAGGCTGAAAGCTGAAGAAACCAAGACGCAACCAACGAGATGCACCTTTTGCGGCTTCGCCGGCAAAGAGAACGACCACCAGCAAAATAATGCTTGCAAGTAGCAGCGGCTTGCTGATTTTCTGCCAGACGTGATAATCTATTCTTGAAATAATTAGCATTAAGATAATTCCGGCAAATACTCTTATGCTGTGATTGAGAACTAACTTTTCGGGCATACCGAACTTCATTTCGGCTATTGTTGCGCTTGCCGAATAAACAAACGCAAGGCTGAACAACATCAGTCCAACAACGGGAATTAAGATGAGCCAATCGACATATCCGACATTTTTTTTCATTGCTCTGCCTGTTTGATTATTTCAAGTTTTGCATATTGAAGTAGCAAGAGTTTCTTTCCGATATTAGCAAAATTGACAGTTGCTTTGCGCATAGAGCCTTCACCGCTTAATCCTGTGATTTTCCCGACACCGAACTGACTGTGGCGGACTAAATCGCCGATGCGAAAATCATAAACAGTTTTTTCAATTTGCGAATATGAATAATCGTTGTCGAGTTGCTGTTCATAGTGGTTGGTTTTGAAAGAATGCGAATAATAATTCGATTTTGCTGAACTAGTAGGTGCGCCCGAAGTGTTCAATTGTCGAATTAGGCTTGGTTCTACTTCTTTGAGGAAATAGGAGGGTTTCTGCATCATAACGTCGCCAAATTTCATCCGGCTGCGGGCATAAGTAAGCGTTAATTTTTCTTTAGCCCGGGTAATCCCAACATAGAATAGGCGGCGTTCTTCCTCTTCTTCGTCTTTGTTGAAAGTAGCGCGGGAAATTGGGAAAACACCATCTTCGATACCGGCAATAAAAACTTGCTTAAATTCAAGCCCTTTTGCTGAATGTAGCGTCATAATCGGGAGGCGTTCTTGTGTCAAATCGCTTGTGTCGATATCGGCAACCAAGGACATTTGCTGAATGTAGTCGTTGAGAGTGCTGTCGGGGTTTTCCTCAGCAAAATAGGTAATGTCGCTTACAACCTGCTCGATATTTTCGATGCGGTCGTAAGCTTCGTCTGTCCCGATTTCCTGGTAGAACTCGATTAGTCCGGTTTTTTTGATAAATTCAGCTACAACTGTGGAATAGTCTTCGCTGGTGAGTTTTTGGCGATAATTTTCAATGAATTCGACGAAATGCTTGATTGCATTTTTTGATTTTGGGACAAGCCCTTCTATATTATCTGCATTTTTCAATGCTTCGAAAAATGAAAGTCCATATTCTATTGCATAAGAATTAATGTGCTTCAGAGAAGTTTCGCCAATTCCCCTTGAGGGCTCGTTGATAATGCGAAGAATTGCTTCGCGGTCGCGTGGATTGATTAGAGTTCGCAAATATGCGAGCACATCTTTTACTTCCTTCCTTTTGTAGAAGGACATACCGCCGACAACTATATAAGGAATATTATACTTTCTGCAGGATTTTTCGAATTCGAGCGATTGAGCGTTTGTTCTGTATAGAATGCAAATTTCATTAAGAGGAACACCGCTTTCGTATAGTTTGCTAATTCTTGAAACAACAAATTCAGCTTCTTCACGGTCCGAACTGCACTCGACAAGGTCGATTAAATCGCCCGAACCGTTGTCGGTGAAAAGCTTTTTCTTGATTTGATACGTGTTGTTCTGAATAACCGAATGAGCGGCTTCGAGAATAGTTTTAGTGGAGCGGTAATTCTGTTCAAGTTTGAAAATTTTTGCGTGTGGATAGTCGCGTTTGAATTCCAGAATATTTTGAATATCGGCACCGCGCCAACCGTAGATGCTTTGTGCGTCGTCGCCGACAACGCAGATGTTCTGATATTTTTTTGAGAGCAGGCGAATAGCGACGTATTGAGCGTGGTTTGTGTCCTGATACTCATCAACCATAATATAGCGGAAAGTGTCCTGATAGAATTCAAGTACATCTGAATGCTCTTCGAGCAAACGAATGAAGTTCCATAGCAGATCGTCGAAATCCATTGCGTTGCTATCTCGAAGACGTTCTTCGTAGAGCTTATATATTTCAGCAAACATTTTTTCCTGCGGGTTCCGGGCGCTGTCGTAGATCGACTGCCAAGTTTGAAGCCGATTTTTTGCTTTGGAAATAATCGAAGCGACTTGCTGAGGGCTCAGCGGTTTTTCAGGCAAGGACTTTTCCTTGAAAATTTTCTTAATGGTGCTTAGGGAGTCCTCCGAGTCGTAAATAGTAAAATCTGATGTATAGTTGATGAAATCCGCGCTTTGACGAAGAAGACGAGCGAAAATCGAATGAAAAGTGCCGGCACGAATAAGTGCAGCATCGCGACTGCCCACAAGCGAGGCGATACGTTGCTTCATTTCGTTGGCGGCTTTGTTTGTAAATGTGAGTGCTAAGATATTTCTTGGGGATACTCCGCTTGCCACCAGATATGCAATGCGGTGGGTGAGCACTTTGGTTTTGCCACTGCCAGCCCCGGCAACAATAAGCACGGGACCGTTTTTTGCTTTTACTGCGGCGGCTTGCTGTTCGTTCAGTCCTTGTAAGATCTGTTCCGGGTCGAGATTTGAACCTAATCTATCTGTCATAATAAAAATCTGCCAAATTAAATTTCAAAATTAATCATATTTATCTAACTAACCAAAGGAGTTGGGACTAAATTAGATTGTATTAGATTAGCTGTTTGAATGAAAACAGTTTTGCTTCTATTACATTTCAAATAAAAAACGAAATAGAATTAAGCAATTTTCTAAATAGAATACTAACAGTTCAGAAAAGCGACTTTTCCGCCGACAATCGTAGCGAGAACATCGATTTGCATTTCAGGTTCATTCTGCAATATATAAGGGTTAGCGGAAAGAACAGTTATATCAGCTGTTTTGCCAACTTCAAAACTTCCGAAGTATTTGCTTTCGTTGTGAACTTTGTGAGGAGCGACGCAATAAGCATCAAGTGCCTCGAAAATTGAAAGCCGTTCTTTTGGTGAGATGATTGTTCCATCAAGAGAGGACAGACGGGTAAGAAAAGAACGGATGCCTTCGATAACAGAGGGCTGCTCTATCGGGAAGTCGCTGCCGGCGATAATAGTTGCACCTTGCTGAATGAAAGATTCCCAGAGATAAGAAAATCTCATCCGCGAGCCAATTCGTTTTTGAGCCATTCCATTAGTGTCTGATGTGAAATGATATGGTTGCACGGAGGCGACTACATTTAGTTTGGAAAAGCGAGGCAAATCGTTTGGCAGTACCATTTGAGCGTGCTCGATTCTAATTGTGCCACGACCTCCGAGCAAGCTATCCGAACGAAGCTTTTCGGCAGCGTTCAGAGCCGTGTTTACCGCAGAATCGCCTATCGCGTGAATTGCAATATCGAAACCGCTTAAAATACCACGTTTTGCACGGTTCATGAGTGTGTCTTCGTCAAGCAGCAGGAAACCTCTTTTTGTTTCTTTGTCGTCGTAACTGCGAGTAAGAGCGGCACCATAGGAACCCAATGCTCCATCGAGGAAATATTTAAGACCCTGCACTTTGTAAAGGTTGCCTTTGTATAGGAGAACGCAATCGCGTAACCATTCATTATTTTGAGCTCGTACAAACGATTTCACACGAATTGGCATTTCGCCTGCAAGTTCAAGTTCATTGAAAATAGGGACAAATCGGGTTTCGACATCCATATCGTGTGCCTGTGTTATACCATATCGGGCAAGTTCCGAAAGAGCGATTTTGATGAATTCCTTGTATTGTTCAAGAGAATAATCCGGGATGTGCTTTTCGACGAGAGCCATAGCATTGTCGATAAGTATTCCGGTGGGTTTGCCATCGTAAGAACGGACAATTTCGCCGCCTTGTGGGTTTGTAGTGAGTTCGTTAATATGTGCAATATTGAGAGCGAAAGAATTAGCTAAAGCAGAGTGCCCATCTTGCCGGGTTAGATAAACTGGGGTGTCTGGGAAAGCTTCGTCGAGCAATTCTTTTGTTGGTAGGCTGTTTTCAGTCCAGTTTTCGTGGTTCCATCCGAAAGCAGTAATCCAATTCCCGCGAAATAATTTTGTATTTTGCAATCTGGCTATGCAATCGTGAATGCTTTTGCAGTCTTTCAGAGAGACTTCCGATAGTCTCATTCCGTAGCCTGCGATATGGCCGTGGCAATCGACGAACCCGACAACAGCCGAAGCACCGGGCGGAAACTTATAGGAATGCCCGTCTATTATTAATTCCAGGTTGTCGGAGTGATGAATTTCAGTAATAATACCACTACCGACAATGATTTTTCTCGTTAAAGCCAGCAATTATTTGTTTAGATGATTCTCAACAATGAAAATATAATGAAAATTTTGGTAAATAAATAGTGATAAAATAATATTATTACAAAAATTTTCTTTTGTAAAATAAAATGAAAAACTTATATTTGTAATCTTAAAATTATGTAAATAATAAAATTGAGAACAAAAAATGGCTAAACAGCAAACATTCGGCGATAAACTAAAGAAAAAGAAAGTTGAAGAAAAGATAAGTGTAAAAATTATCAAAGGTTATCGCAGCGAAACAGGAACAACCCGCTTCCTCGAGAAATTTGTAAAGGTCGATACATTAGACCAGATTAACAATATTGATATTAGTAAATAAAATAAATAGGTCGGGAAAATGAAAAAAGGAATTCATCCATACTATCATACTGTTGAAGTAGTTATGACAGATGGAACAACTTTTAAAACTCGTTCCTGCATAAATAAGGACCGTTTGGTGCTGGATATCGATTCGAAATCGCATCCGTTCTATACAGGCAAGCAAGTGCTCGTAGATACTGCAGGACGTGTTGATCGCTTCAATAAGCGTTTCGAAAAATCTAAATCAATGATGGAAGCAAGGAGGAAATAATAAAATGAACGCAATCTATCCAATGCAAACAAGCAGCAATTTTAAGAACAACAAGCAACGCACTGTTCGCAAAAAGCAAAATCCATTGAAGGATGCAAAAGTTGTTGATTATCTTGATGTAAAACTTTTGCAGAAATTTACAAACGACCAGGGAAAAATTCTTCCTCGCCGTATTACAGGAGTTACTGCATATCAGCAACGTCAGATTGCAGCTGCAATTAAGCACGCACGCCATTTGGCTTTGATGCCGTTCGTAGCTCAGGATATTGCATAATATTTTGCTATATATTTGAAAGAAAAAGTGGTTGTTTCCGGAACAACCACTTTTTTATTTAATACCCAAAATTATTTCCATACATTGATAGCATTTCTGCAATTGTAAATAAATGAATAAAATTAATTTTCTTTCGTCTAAAATAGTAGATATTTCGACTTGATTGCTAATAGTAAACAGTTGTTTTGAGTTAGTGCCTGCTGAAAAGCAACGCAGAAATAAGTAAATGCAAGTGAGTTGAAGAATTAGACGCAGTAGTGGTTTTGGAATAAAATTTTGGCATTATATTTTCTTATACAAATTGCTCAATAAAGATTTTTAAGTAACTGACGATAAATGTAATTGGAGGAAACAATGGCAGAAGAAAAACAACAAGGCGAAGAGGTTGTTCACGAGCCTGTGAAGAAAGAGAAGAAATCGCTGGGTGTATCGCTACCTTTGATGATTGGCGCTGCAGCGGGAATATTGGTTATTATTGTTCTGGGTGTGATATTAGGTGTATTCTTCGCTTCTAAATTTATGGGAGTGCAGCACTCAGGCGGCGCAGAGCAGAAGGGAAAAACAGAAAATGTTTCGAAATCCAAAGCAAGTTTGGAAGGAGAGGACGAAGATTATTTAGCTAAGCTCGAAGATATTGTGCTGATGGAGACGGGGCGAATTACAACAAACCCAAAAGGTGCAGCCTCTGTATTCGTTGTGGTAAATTTTGGTTTTGAATTCAGACTTATGAACAAAGACAACAAAGAATATAAAACGCTGGTGAATGAAGGTGCGGTAAATATGGAGCATCCAGTGATGAGAAAAATGATGGCAAGAATTCGCAGTTCGTTGAATAAAATGATTGCTTCGTATACGAAAGAAGAGTTGCTTGAAAAAAGACCGGAAATACCAGAACTTGTTAAAAAAGAGCTTCGCCCGGTATTCCGTGATTATGAATTGCAATTGATAAATGTTACTATACAAGAATTTATTATTCAAGAATAGATTATGGCTGACGTTTTATCACAACACGAAATAGACAGTCTGCTCAGCGAGATGTCGAGCGGACGAATGGCTGTCGATGATGTGCTGAGCGGGAAATATGCCAAAGGCGATGTCTCAAATTACGACTTCCGTCGCCCGAACCGTATTTCGAAAAATCAGGTGCGAACATTAAGTTCAGTTCACGAAAGCTTTGCGGAAGTGTTCGGATATTACCTTGTATCGAAACTGCAAACGGTTGTTTCTATAACTGTTACATCTGTGGACCAACTGTTCTATAGTGAATATATTCTATCGGTATCGAACCCAAGTTGCCTATATGTGTTTGATATAGTTGGGACAGACGGAAGTGGTATTCTGGAGGTAAGCCCGCAGCTTGCACTGACAATTGTTGAACGTTTGCTTGGTGGTTCGGCAGAGCAGTTGCCAAAAAACCGTACTATAACACCAATCGAGCAGGCAGTTGTTCGTGGTATAATTGAGCATGCGTTGTCCGACTTACGAAATGCCTGGCGATCTATTGCTGAAATAGATTTTCGTTTCCAGCGCTTAGAGATGGAAGCGGACTTTGTGCAGGTTGCTCCAGCATCGGAAATTGTAATTGTTGTTTCGTTCGATGTAAATGTCGGAGTGCACACTTTTTTGATGAACCTGTGTTTCCCGACTTTTGCTCTCGAAGAAGTGCTTGCAAAGCTTAATCGCCAGCAGGTAACAACAACAGTAGGCAGGCAGTCGCCAAAACGTATGAGAGAAAATATGCAAATCCTTAATCAGCAAATATCTACCACTTATTTGCCTATTGTTGCTGAGTTAGGAAAGACATCAATAACAGTTGGCGATTTGATGGGATTGAAAGTTGGTGATGTAATAAAACTAAAAAAACGAATTAACGAAGAGATTGAGATAATTATTGGCGGGAAACGCAAATTAGCAGGGCGTCCGGGTTCAGTTGATGGCAAACGGGCAGTCCGTATTACTCGACCATTGACTGAAGAAGACCTTGTAGAAGAAGATATTTCATATAAACCTAAGGAATAGAATACATGACAATGACGCAGGAAGAAATTGATGCTCTCATTGCCGGTGGATCTCTCGAATCGGAGGAACCGGAAGCAGAGCAGGAGGCAGTGGAAGCCGAGAGTGCTGAATTTGGTGAGCTGAAACTCGGTTCTGCCGATACAATATATTCACCGCTCGACCCGAAGCTGGAACTTTTGTATGATTTGCAACTTCCGGTTTCTATCGAGCTGGGACGTACTAATATGCTTATTCGCGATATTTTGCGGCTTGGACGTGGCTCTGTGATTGAATTCGACAAACTTGTCAGCGAGCCGGTGGATGTCTTGATTAACGGAAAGAAAGTTGCCGAAGGTGAAGTTGTCGTAATTGATAAGCACTTCGGTATCCGTATTACAACGTTGGTCGATCCAACAGATAGACTGCGCGGTTTGCGTAAGTAATTTTATATTGAACCAGGGAAGGAGATTGCTATGGATGGAGCTATTCTTAAATCGTTTGCTATTTTGCTTGCAAGTGTAGGCATTGTGTTTCTAGTGCTTATGCTGATAAAAAAATACTCCTCAAAATTAATCAATCAACCTAATAAATTCCCATTGAAAATTGTGGCTAAACTTCCTCTCGGGCAGAAAAGCTTCCTGTGTGTGGTCGAAGCCGATGGCAAAACATTGCTTGTGGGAGTAACAGATAAAAGCATTAATCTGATTTCAGAATTAAAAGATGAATTTGACTATACGAATATTGATTTGAAACAAGTTGCAAGCAAGACCAAGAAAATTAAAAGTGTCGAAACTGAGAGCAGAAGCAAAGATTTATCATTTATGAATTTCCTTAAAGATTCAATCGGATTGCGGGCGAGAGAAAATTGATTTTTCTATCTCGTTATTTTTTCTTATATTTGTTATCTTAATAAGATTAAAATAATTAAGGGTATAAAAATGTACACTTTTTTGACAATACTATTGCTTTTAATTTCAATTTTGCTGATTGCTGTAGTGCTTATTCAGCCTGGCAAAGGTGATATGATTACGGGGTTAGGTGGATTGAGCGGCACTTTTTCGTCGATGTTCGGCAGTCGTCGGGCAATGGATTTATTGCAAAAAATTACGATTGGGTTAGCTGCTGCAATTGCTGTAATAGTAATAGTTATTAATATGTTCCTTGTCGGACCAAAAGAAAGCATCGAAAAACCAGTTATCGAAGGAACAGAAGTTCCAATGCAACAAGC
Organism: Eximiradius proteiniborus; assembly: GCA_937936035.1. Lineage (GTDB taxonomy): Bacteria > Bacteroidota > Ignavibacteria > Kapaibacteriales > UBA2268 > JAKIZO01. The sequence continues at coordinate 12,786 of CALGXJ010000049.1, read as the reverse complement.
ACCGGTTCCAAACCAAATTCCAAACACACCTGCTCCGAATAATTAATAAAGCAATATATACTTCAATGGCTGTCTGTTTATCCAATAGACAGCCATTTTTTATTTTTTGACACATCTGATTATCGGGTGTAAAATACAATTTTTTTAGAATGAATAATTATTAAGGCAATGTTATTAATAAAACAGTAAAACAATTGGACAGAATTATCGGAAAAATCCGCTGCTTTCAAAACAAAATAATGAATATTTCGTCAAAAATTTGTCTTCGTTAATATTTTGAGTATTCTTGGAGGTTAATTAATGGATGTAGAACTACTTTCTCGTATCCAGTTTGCATTAACGGTAGGTTTTCATTATATCTACCCTCCGATGAGCATCGGGCTTGGCTTGTTGCTTGTGATAATGGAGGGAATGTATATGAAAACCAAAGATATTCGCTACCACAACATGACAAAGTTCTGGGTGAAAGTATTTGCACTGATTTTTGCTTTGGGAGTGGCTTCCGGTATAGTGATGGAGTTTCAGTTCGGGACAAACTGGGCGGCTTATTCGCGATTTGTAGGTGATGTATTCGGCAGTGCATTGGCAGCTGAAGGAATTTTTGCATTTTTCCTTGAATCGGGTTTCCTTGCTGTTCTAGTTTTTGGTTGGGACAAAGTGAAACCAAGAACGCATTTTATTGCTACTATTATGGTTGCATTCGGGGCTCATCTTAGTGCTGTGTGGATATTGGTGGCAAACTCGTGGATGCAAACTCCTGCCGGATTTCATATCGTAGGCGAAGGTGCTATGGCAAGAGCCGAAGTTACAAATTTCTGGCAAGTTGTATTCAATCCATCAACACTTGAAAGACTGTCGCATACTATTTCGGCAGCGTGGATAACAGGTGCTTTCCTTGTATTAAGTGTTAGTGCCTATTATTTGATTAAGAATCGTCATAATTTCTTTGCAAAGCAATCTATTAAAATTGCTCTTGTTGTGGCTGCTTTTGCTACTATGCTTCAATTATTCACCGGGCACTCAAGCGGTGTGCAAGTTGCTAAAACTCAACCTGCCAAAATGGCTGCATTCGAAGGACATTATGAAACTGGTCCGGCGGACTTATATCTGTTCGGGTGGGTTGATGAAGCAAACAATAAAGTTTATGGATTAAAAGTTCCCGTTATGCTTTCATGGCTTATTTATGGGGACAGCAAAACACCTGTTACAGGACTTAACGAATTTGCAAAAGAGGACAGACCACCGGTTCAGATTGTATTTCAGGCATATCATATAATGATTTCAATAGGTATGCTTTTGATATTAATTACATATCTTGGTGTATTTTTCTGGTGGCGTGGCAAATTAGAAAATGTGCGGTGGTATCATCACGTATTGGTTTGGAGCGTTTTGCTACCGCATTTGGCTAACCAAATCGGCTGGATTGCAGCAGAAGTCGGGCGTCAGCCGTGGATAGTTTATGGAATTATGCGAACTAAGGATGCACTGTCGAAAACAGTGAACTCAAGCGAAGTGCTGTTCTCCTTAATTTTGTTTACAGCAATATATTTGCTATTGTTCCTGCTATTTTTGTTCCTGCTGGACAGAAAAATCAAACACGGACCTGATGTTTATGAAGAAGGCGACGATGTTTACTCACAACAAAAATATATCTTTGATAAAAATTAGGAGGAATATATATGTTTGAGTTCTTAGATTTAAATTTCGTCTGGTTCGTTCTGATTGCAATATTATTCACCGGTTATGCAATATTGGATGGCTTCGACCTTGGGGTTGGTGCATTATATTTGCTTGTGAAAGATGATAACGACAGGCGTATTTTGCTGAATTCCATCGGACCAATCTGGGACGGAAACGAAGTTTGGTTGGTAACTGGTGGCGGTGCATTGTTTGCAGCATTTCCACACGCTTACGCAACTGTATTTTCCGGATTTTACGTTGCCTTTATGATTCTGCTCTTTGTGCTGATTTTCCGTGCCGTTGCAATTGAATTCCGTAGCAAGCACGAATCGAAAACCTGGCGACGCAACTGGGACATTTCATTTTCTGTTTCGAGCATTTTGATTGCCTTGCTTATGGGGGTTGCTATGGGTAATGTTATTGTGGGCTTGCCTGTGCAACCTGATTTCGAACTGAGAACCACTTTGTTAAGCTTACTTACTCCATATCCAATTCTTACTGGTATAACAACAGTTGCATTATTTATGATGCACGGAGCTATATATCTTGTTATGAAAACCGAAGGTGAACTTCAGGCGAAAGTTCGCGGTTGGGTGAATAATACTATCATTTTATTTGTGATTTGTTATGTTTCGACAACAATGGTAACTTTGACGTTCTTCCCACAGATGATAGCAAACATAAAAGAATATCCGATATTGTTTATTGTTCCGCTTTTGAATATGCTTGCCATTGCAAATATTCCACGTGAAATTCATCACGGACGGGAATTTCGGGCGTTTATGTCGTCGTGTGCTTCAATTTTGGCATTGATAACACTATTTGCGATTGGTCTTTTCCCGAATATTGTTCCTGCGGCAGATCCAGCAAATTCACTTACTATTTACAATGCGGCTTCATCACAGAAAACACTAAGTATTATGCTGATAATTGCTCTAATCGGTATGCCATTTGTTGTTGCATATACATTTACGATTTACTGGATATTCAGAGGAAAAGTAAGACTAAACAAAATGAGCTATTAATAGTAAAGAATTTTTACAAATAAATTAGAATTTGAAATAATTGAAAAAGGCTGCTCTTGCGTGGGCAGCCTTTTGGTTTATTCCTTCGAAGAAAATATTTATAGGTTGAATTACAATACAAAAAACTGAACATTTGTAATGATTTAAGCACAAAAAAGGCTGCCTTTTGTCTTGGGCAGCCTTGCAGTTATTTATAGAAATTGTTTGCTCATCAATACCTACCGAAATCATCCTCGTCGAGCTTAATAATATCAGATGGGTTAATATTGCTAGTGTAGTCTTCCTCGGTTCCTAAATCTATACTGTTATAGTCGGTTTGTTCGGTTTGGTGGTGTGGTAGCGAACGGCTCCGGCGTCCCGAAACATAATGTGAGGTTTCGAAATTGCTGTATTGAGCGTTTTCGTTGTTCAATTTGAATCTAGCAATCATAGCTTTCAATTGAGCGGCTTGACCGGAGAGCTCTTCTGCGGCGGAAGCGCTTTCTTCGGCACTTGCAGTGTTTGTTTGTGTAACTTTGTCGATTTGCGAGAGCCCTTCGTTTATTTGCGAAATAGCGAGGGCTTGTTCGTTGGAAGAAGTGGCAATTTCGCCAACAATATCGGCAACTTTGACTGAACTGTTCTTAATCTCTTCCAGAGCTTCACCTGTGCGAACAGCAATCATAGAACCATTTTCAACAGCTTTTATACTGTTTTCGATAAGTTCGGAAGTTTCTTTTGCGGCTGTTGCCGAGCGGGCAGCAAGATTGCGAACTTCTTCGGCAACAACAGCAAAACCTTTGCCGTGGCGTCCGGCGCGGGCTGCTTCTACGGCAGCGTTGAGAGCCAGCAGGTTTGTCTGGAAGGCGATTTCGTCAATAACTTTGATTATTTTCGAAATGTTACGGCTTGATTCGGTGATTTCTTCCATTGCACTGTTGAGCTGTAGCATTTCTCGGTTGCCTTTTTCTGCAGCTTCTTTAGCCTCGAAGGTAAGCAGGTTCGCGTGGTTGGCGTTTTCAGCATTTGTCTTGGTTTGCGAGCCGATTTCTGCCATCGAGCTTGTGATTTCTTCGAGCGAGGCTGCTTGTTCGGTTGCTCCTTGCGATAGTGCTGTGCTTGCGTCAGAAACCTGCATAGCACCACGGGTAACTTCATCAACTGTTACAGCAACCTGAGTGAGAATTTCGTTCAGACTGTCTATTGTCGAATTCAACGCTTCCTTCAATTTCAAAGCATCGCCTTTGTAGTTGCCTTCTATTTTGTGGGTAAGATCGCCATTTGCAACACCTTGCAGCACTTCTACTGTTTCTTTGAAAGGCATTTGCTCGATTGTTGTATTGAGTGCATTTACTAATATTGCGTGATCGCCTTTGTAGTTGCCTTCTACTTTTAATGATAAATTACCTTCAGCCATTTGCTTAAGTGCATCTGTAACGTCGTTTATCGGTTCAAGCAGATTATCAAGCATTCTGTTTATTCCCGTGGCAGTTTGTTGGTAGATGCCAGCAACTTTTTCAGAATTCATACGCGATTTAAGGTGACCGTCGGTAATGCTCTCTATCAGGTTATTCAATCCCTCATTGAAGTTTATTTCATCTGTTTGATCGACCCATTCGACAACATAAGCGAGACGTTCTCCTTTCCTATTGTTTATTGGTGAAACACTTACTTTAAATTTAGCTTCACCCATACCGAAAAAAGTATTAGCAGCTGAATCTAAATTTGAGAGCATAGATTTCTGGTGAGATGGATTTTTGTGGTATTTATCAATTGAACTACCAATTAATTTGTCGATCGAGAAATCTGGGAGATGAGATTTAATGTTATTTAAGTGTTTATTGAATAATTCTAAATTTGATTTATTTACGAAATTAATAATCCCGTCTTTATCACCGATCATCAAACTTGCACTCATTGAATTAATTATATTGACAACACTCATTAATGTGTTGTTTACACCTGTGATTATATTCTTGTATTCGCCTTCGTATTTGTTTTCATCTACTTCGACATTTAAATTGCCAATCATTGCATTTTCTGCCAAGTATTTTACATCCATCGCTAACTGGCGAACTGAATTGATAGTTGTATTTACACTTTGAATTAAAATATCGGACGATGAACGTTCTTTTATCGAAAGGTCAAAATTACCTTTAGAGACCTGAACTAATACATTTGCAATGTTTTGTGTTGCATCAATCAGAACATTCAAATTATTTTTAATTTCGTTAAAATCGCCCCTGTATTCATCAACTATTCTTGGAGGTATATCACCTTTGGAGATGCGGTCGATATATTCAGCGGCAACGTTCAGAGGTCCGATAACAGCATCAAGTGTTGAATTGAAACCTTCGACAATTTTTCTGTATTCACCTTCGAATTGATTTGCTTTACCACGAGCGTCTAATTTCCCATTTAATGCAAAATCTGTCATAGTGTTCATCTCTTTGACAAGGCTTTTCAAATTACCGACCATTGTGCTCAGAGCATTAAGCATAATACCTGTTTCGTCTTTGGATTTTGTTTCCAGATTGACATCAACATTGCCACGGGCAATATTATCAATTGCAGTAACTGCCTGATTGAGCGGTTTTGTAATCGATCGTATTAAATACCATCCCACTATTAATCCAACAACAGCAGCAGCAACTAAAATAATAATAAACAATCGGAATGTAGATTGATATTTTTGTTCTGAAATTTTTCCGAAGTTATTCAATTCTTCTGATGCATAATCAATCAATTGATAGCAAACATCGAAGTATTCCTTTTCAGATTTACCCAAATCACCATCGATAAAGACAGCAGCTTCATCAAAAAGTTTGTTTTGGAAAATTTCGAAAAGCTTTTCTCTGCTATTTCTATATTTTTGTCTAACGGTATTTAATTTTTCGATAAGCAAGGCGCCCTTTTCAGTTGATTTTAAATCTTGCAATGAATCAATAGCTTGTGAGATTCGCGCTGAAACACTTTTTGCACGTTCTATATCTTCTTGAAGTTTATCACTATTTCTATGAATTAAAGCGCTCCGCAATGAATTTGCGTTAACATTTAACTCATAAATTATCACATTTGCCCATACTGTTTTGGGATAATAATAATTTACTATTTTTTTTGTGTTATTGTTTATATCGGACAAGGAAGTAATACCAAAATATCCGATTACCAGAACGAATATAAATGCACCCACAAAACTAAGTGCAATTTTGACACCAATTTTCATTGAAAAACTCCATATTTATTATTAAACAGTATTATACATTTCTTATTTATCTCTCCCAATCAACGGCTAATTCGGTAATAATATTTTTCGGTAATGCATTCGAAAACTTGAATTAATTTTCGTATTTTAACGAAAATAATGATTTATTAGTATTGAATAATTTTGCAAAAACATTTACTTCTTTAATTTTATTAACTCGATTTAAACAAAATTATTATTCGTTTTTTTAACCTGTTCGGTATGCCTCGATAGATTTGCATCAAGGTTCAACACTATTTGAGGTTAAAATGTGGATTGAGGTATTTCGAACAGGGAATTTCAACGATAGCAAGGGACGTCCGTTCTTTGCTGATAGCGTTACATTGGAAGCAATAGAACGCACCTACAATGCAGCAACTCAGCACGGATACGAAGCTCCGCTTGTGAAGGGGCATCCGAAAGACGATGCCCCTGCCTATGGATGGGTGGAGCGTCTTGCCCGTCGCGGAAATAAGCTGTTGGCAAAGCTTAAAGAAGTTTCGAGCGAAATTATTGAGGACGTTCGTCAGGGAAAATACAGGCGTGTTTCTATTGCGCTTACTCCGGAACTGCTGCTGCGGCATGTTGGTTTGTTAGGTGCCGTTTCTCCGGCGGTGGATGGGCTTGCTCCGGTTTCCTTCGACGATGGTGAAAACGATTTCTACAATTTTGCTTACGAATTTCTAAACAGAACTGACGACGAAAACGAAATTCAGGCACTTGCGGAACAGAACAAACAGCTTAACGAACAAATAGCTCAGCTTCAGGAAAAACTACGCAAGCTCGAATACCGAGAGTTTGTAGAGAATTTTCTCGAACGCAATCAACTACTTCTGAAAAACGACGCCATAAAAGAAAAACTTGTGGAATTGCTTGTCCAATCTGATGCAACTACACACAAAAACAACGACCCAGATTCGTTTAATCTTGCCAAAGAGTTCATTACTATTCTCGAATGTATTAAGCCTTCCGCTTATTTTTCACAACTATCCATTACTAACACCGGAAACATTGAACATCAGTTTGAAGGAAAAAAAGTAGATGAAAATCGCCTTGAAATTCATCGCAAAGCATTGGAAATGACCTTGAAAGATCCTTCGGTTACTTATCTGAAAGCATTAAATATTTTACAAGGAGGAGAAAATGAGTAATCAAACCTATGAACTAAGGACACTTGACCCCGTGCTCACTACGCTTGCTCAGGGGTACGTAAACCGCAAATATGTCGGCAAGGAACTATTCCCGGTTGTTGAAGTTAGCAAGCAGAAAGGGCGAATACCTGTTTTCGGGAAGTCCGCTTTTGTGGAACGCTCGACCTCGCGTGCTATGGGAAGCAGTTCGAATCGTTTGCCTCAGACTGAATTTGATTTGCTGGAATTTGAAACAACCGAAAGAGATGTCGAGATGGCGGTCGATTATCTAGAAGAAGAGCAAATAAATGATTTCTACAAATACGAGCAATACACTGTTCGCCAGTTAATTGATATTTTGGAACTTAATTGTGAACTTGAAGCCGCAAAAATTGCAACCAATCCAGATAATTATCCCGATGATAACAAAATAATCATTGATGCTACAAGCCAAAACAACTTATCTGTTGGTTCCTCGCAGATAATAAGGGAAGCTATCGAGCGTGTTCGTTCGAGTATCGGAGTGCGTCCCAACACACTGATACTGAGCTATCCGGTTTATCAGCTGATATGTAATGATGTTTCCTTGGAAGACAAATTTAAGTATGCTGGAATAACTTCGCTCAATACTAAAATCATTTCCGATTATTTTGATATGCCGAAAGTAAGAATTGCAACAACGGTATATTCTCCCGACGGAGTAAGTTTCGAAAATGTCTGGGGCAATTCAATAATTCTTGCATATGTCGATGACAGCTCGCCCGATGTTCGCAACGAGTTCAACCCGAGCTTCGGCTACACACTTCGCAGACGCGGTATGCCCGAGATAGACACCTACTACGAAAACGGGGGAAAAATCAAAGTTATCCGTGCAACAGATAATTACTGCCTGAAAATGACTTCACCGCAAGCCGGATGTTTAATACTAAATCAATTATAAATAGGAGGAAATATGAAAAACAGCGTTCTTTATCAGCCCGTTCAGAAAATTACAATAAAGTCGAGTGATAATTTGCAGGCATTTCGCTTTGTTGGTTTTGGTGGTTCGCATTGCACTGCCGGAAACAAATCGCTCGGAGTAACGGAGCGCAAATTCCCTGCAAATAAAACTGCAAGCGTTGTAACAATTGGAACTGTTCCGGTGGAAGCAGTTGGGTCAATATCGGTAGGGGACAGTCTTGCAAGCGATTCTCAGGGCAGAGCTGTGGTTGCAACATCAGGGGCTGCAGTTAATGCTCGCGCTCTCGAATCAACAGAGGGTGGAGGAATTATCAAAGTGATTCTTGTTCCTTAATAATAAATTTTTGGGTATGTGTTATGCAGTGGATAACAATAGATGATTTGATTTCGGAGCTTGGCACGAGCAAACTTGCCGAGCTCTCGGGCGATGGGAGCGAAATAGTTCAGTCGGTGGTTGATGATGCAATTTCATCAGCCACCGAAGAGGTGAAAGCATATATTTCTATGCGATACGCTCTCGAGGATTCCCAAATTCCGATACTTTTCCGCGAATTAACGAAAAAAATTGCAATTTATAACCTATACTTGCGAAAAAACCGCGAAATGATTGTTCCGATTGAAGTGGCAAACGAAAAGAATGAGGCTGTTCGCCTTCTTGAACAAATCAAAACGGGAGATATTAAAATAGAACAAAGAGAAAAACCTTCAAAAATCATTTTTTACTCGGGCAAGCGATATTTTGATGAGACATATTTAGATGAATTTAGAAATTACAGGGAGTAAAGAAATGAAATATTCAGAAAAAAATACACTGACAAAATGGGCAAATTGGTGGCTTCGCAATTCAGTGTGGTTTGCTCCATTTGCTCTGGGATTATTCTATATGTCCCGGTCTGCTATCAAAGAAACTGTAATAGCAGTTGTGGTATTCGAGGCATTGGCAATTGGAGTTACATCCATAGCATCGTTTATTCTATCGCGAAGCGAAACAATGCGTTATCAAATGTGGAACGCCTTAGGAAATATTTTTCTTGGTGTTCACGTATGCATTGGGCTGGTAGTGCTTGGAGTATATTTCACTCAAATATAGGAGGCAAGATGAAAAGGTTGAGTTTGTATGGAGTTTTGCTGTTGCTTTTGCCGATTGGGGCGGGCGCTGCCCAACGCTACGAAATTCCTTGCAATGGTTGTTTACTTTGCGAGGCAATTGCAATTATGCATAGTCAGGTTGGCATTTGCGAAGCAACTGGCAGAAACGACGGCGAGGTGAACAAATATACTCTATCGCTTGGGCTTCGGGGCAATTATCCTTATTGTGCGGCTGGCATCTGGTGGTGCTTCGAACAAGCGAGGCGCAAATTAGGTTTGCCAAAGATTTTTCATCCACTTCCTGCAACTGCTGTTGCTAATGAAATGTTTGCTTTTGCAAAATTGCAAGGCAAGCCTACGGAATATTATCCCGGTTTGTATGATTTAATTGTATGGAAGCGGCAAAATTCATTCCGCGGTCATATCGAATGTATAGTTGAGGTGATGAAGTCTGGCTTTGTCCGTACAATTGCCTTTAATTCATGTTCCGCTTTTGCCGGCAAAACACGCGAAGGTGTTTTCTTCCAAAAACGCAATATTTTTCATCCGCTTGTCCGGATGAAAGTGCGTGGGCTAATTGGTTTCAGCATAGCATAAGGTGGTGGAAATGCTTGTGAAATTATACGAAAATACTGATTTATCGCAAAATTTCGAAACGGATTGGTTCCCGATAGATTATTCCAGTCGCAAGCCACGACTTAAAGCGAGGTCGCTCAATGTGGTTTGGGAAAATGTAGAAGGCAACCTGAAAGGTCAATTAGAAATATTCACGTCGCCCGATAGGAAAACAAAGACCGTGGGGACAAATCTGACAATTTCGAGTAATACAAACATTCAAGATACAAGCGTATTGTTATTCTGTGTTTCGGTTCCATACGTGAAATTTAGGTTTCATTCTAATGGGACAACAAGCGGGAAAATTAGAGTGTTTATCGAAATTCAACAATAGGTGAATTATGCCATATTTTCAATTTCCATCAGTATCGCAACAAACTATGTGGGGAACAATAGCGGGAAATATTCTCCTGCAATCTGATTTGATTGATATGCTGCAAAATTCATTGCTTTCAGAATTAGTGCTTTTGGTTGATTTTTCGAAATATGGAGAAATTTCAGCTGGTGAATATTTCTTCCCACACCGAATATATCTGCCAAACAGACAAAAATCGGAGCTTATTGGCTATGAAGTTGCTCTATCGGCAGGGCTTGCAACAGTTACTGTTTATAAAAACAGCCTTCCTTTCGGGCAACTTTCATTAATTGAAGCGAATACGGAATATAATTCTGTAAGTTTAGCCACACCAATTGAACTTGCTCAAAGTGATATTCTGTCGATTTCCGTTACGCAATCAGAAAATGCTCAAAATTTGCTGCTTCGGTTAATTATTCGGGTAGTCAAAGGCAATGAAAATTAGTTTTTATGCAGCTATTTTAGGTGTTTTAGTAGGATTTACTTTGTTTTACTTCGTTTTTGGCCTCGAAAGAAATAAAAAAAACGAGTTGGTTGTGGAAAAAGAAATTCTTCGTGATACGGTTATTATGGTGTTGCCAGCGAAGGATGTGAAAATTAAAGCAAATCCTAGAATTCAGCAATCGGACACTACTTTGAATAGTTTTTCTTTTGTTCTGGACACTTTGATAAGCAAAGATACGCTACAAATAAGTTATAGTTATCCAGAAAACAACTTGTTTCTTAGGTTTGCGGCAATGCCCGATACTTTTCGTTACGAACGAACAATATTGAATATAAAGCAGCCGGAAAACAGCTGCCGACTTCAAGATAAGTTGCTTTATGCGATTTCGGGCGTTGCCGTGGGACTTTTGATTGCGAAAATAAAATAGGTGAATTATGCAGAAAAATGTTTTAACGCAAGAACTTGTTAGCCGCGTCCGACAATATTCGTTTATGAAATACATAGGGCTGTTGCCAAATCCAGATAAAGTGCTGAGCTACTCTGGGCGAAGCTACGAAACTTTGCGCGACCTACTGAACGACCCACACGTCTGGAGTTGCGTGCAGTCGCGCAAGAGTGGAGTTACAAATTGTAGATGGGAAATTGGAACGGACGATAATTACGGTCGTGAAATAAAAAAAATATTTGAGACGATTGATTTGAGTTCGCTCATTAGTAGTATTTTCAATGCTATTCTTTTCGGTTTTCAGCCAATAGAGATAATTTGGAAATTGGAGAACAATAGCGGGTTTTCGATTGTTCCGGATAGGTTCTTGACACTACCGCAGGATTATTTTGGATTTACGGCTAATGGGGAATTGATTTTGAAGAATGGCGCTCAGCATCCGAATGTAGAATTGCCGGAGGAGAAAATTATTTGTCCTCAATACGAAGCCACTTTGCAAAATCCATACGGCACTGCACTTCTTAGCAAGTGCTATTGGGCTTGCACTTTCAAAAATGGAGCATTTCGCTTCTGGATGAATTTTATGGAGAGATATGGTATGCCACTGCTAATCGGGCAATATCAAAGATATGCAACAAACCAGGAAATTGAAAATCTTGCCGATAGTTTGGTGAATATGGCAGAAAACTCTGTGATTGTGGCGCCCGAAGGCATCGAAATTAAGCTTAACGAACCGTCGCGAACAAGTTCGGTCGAACTCTATTACCAGCTTGTGCGCACTTGCAATGCTGAAATTTCAAAGGCATTGCTTTCGCAAACGCTAACCACTGAACTTGATAGTGGTTCCTACGCTGCATCACAAACGCATTATTCTATCAGACGTGAAGTGATAATGTCGGACTTGCAGTTTGTTCAGCACTATCTGCAAAAGGTGGTTGATTTGATATGTAAAGTTAATTCAATCGAGAATAAAGATACTAAGTTTATTTTTATTCCAGATGATTTTTCGGATGCACAGAGCGAAAATAAATAAAAAAATGGGGGCTTTCTTCTGCCCCCAGTTGTTTATTTCAAATTTGATGGGAACACAGTAAGCTTTAATTTTCTGCTTTTATCCGGGCTTTCCCATTCAACTCCGACAAGACCATATTTGTGATTTGTGTAGTAAATTACTTTGCCTAGCAGGTCTTTCAAAGGACCTTCTGTTACTGTTTCTTCAACTTTGATAACTTTTAATAGCCAGAAAGCAATTTGGAAGTCGTCTGTTTTGGAGCGATATGTAACTTCGCGAACATATTTATTTCCGTCTTTGTCCTGAAAAGTGTATTTATCGCCAACTTTTGCATCGTATTTGACAAGAAGAAATGGTTTGCTTTCGTCGCCTTCGCTATGGATGTAGTCCTGCATACCTTCGGAAGTAGCTTTTCCCTTGATTTTGTAGTCGATTTTGATATTGTTCAGGTCGGTAGAATCGATTTTCATATCAAAATGTCGTATTGCTTTTTGTATTATTGCTTCTTTCAATGTCTGGGGTAGCGAAGCAGTGCCTAACAAAGTGTCTATTCCCCTTAGAAATTCAATGTTGGTGGTAACTCGTCCTTCGAGCACAACATTACCTTTGCGGTTTTCAGTAATTACGGGTTCGGAACTTATTTCACCCAATCCCGGAATAGTAGTATATACGTAAGTTCTGGACCCAACAGCAGCAAATTCAACATCTGTGCTTCCACCAAGAGTAGAATCGTCCTCTGAGCAGGCAAAAGTTATCAGAGGAATTAAAATAAGTAGAAGAAATTTTTTCATTGGCACGTTCCTATAA
>CALGXJ010000048.1 GCA_937936035.1 Eximiradius proteiniborus | reverse complement strand
TTATCAAATGTATTTATGAAATTCGTCAAGATGTTAAAATTGTTGCTAACGACGTTCTTGCGAATATTGAAAACTTAAAAGATTTCTTTTTACCTTTTGATTTATTCAACCCAATTGCACAAAAAGATAACATTAAAAACATTGAAAAAGCACTTGCAAATGACGAAATTGTAATCTTTTTCCCTGCTGGAGAAGTCTCCCGTATGTCTTGGCAAGGCATTCGAGATGGTAAATGGAAAAAAGGAGCTATTCGCTTTGCTAAATCTGCAAATGCACCAATTCTCCCGGCTTTTGTCATTGCAAAAAATAGTGTGCTCTTCTATTTGCTATCATTATTGTGGAGACGAATTGGAATGTTTCTACTTCCAAGAGAGCTCTTCAAACAGAAAAATAAAACAATTACAATTAAATTTGGCGATTTGATACCAATTGCCAACTTAGATAAAGTTGTAAATCAAAAGCTTCAGCTTAATCTTCTTAAACGCCATGTGTATAGAGTTGGTAAAGGAAAGCGAGAAATTTTTGCAACCGAACAAGCTATTATTCATCCGGTACCTGCCAAATTTCTTAAAAGCGATCTGAACAATTCTATTCTGCTTGGCAATACCAAAGACGGCAAAAAAATTTATGTTTGCAAAAAAAATACTGCTCCAAATATTTTGCGTGAAATCGGACGCTTACGCGAAATTACTTTCAGAAAAGTCGGAGAGGGCACCGGCAAAATACTTGATACAGACATTTACGATGACCACTACCACCACATTGTTCTTTGGGACGAAGAACAATTAGAAATTATAGGTTCCTACCGTTTAGGTGTTACAAGTGAAATTATTACAGAACACGGAATTATGGGACTTTATAATTCCTCTCAGTTTATTATTCACAAAGATTTTGATGAAGTGTTGTCCCAATCTATCGAGTTAGGACGTAGTTTTATTCAGCAAAAATATTGGCGAAGCAACGCTCTCGACTATATTTGGCAAGGAATAGGAGCTTTTATTCAAAAATATCCGAATATTCGTTATCTTTGGGGAGCAGTTAGTATCAGCAACTCATATAGTGAATTAGCAAAAGTTCTTATTGTCTATTATTACAAAAAGTGGTATCAAGGTAATGAAAAATTCGCTACTCCAATAAATCCTTTTGTAATTTCAAAGCTTCAGGGAAAAGAAGCGGAATCAATCTTTACTGGTAATACTTACGAAGAAGATTTCATTATCCTTAAAAACACATTAAAAAATCTTGGTTTTTCTATTCCAGTTCTCTATCGACGCTATACTGAATTGTGCAATTATGGTGGTGCTAAGTTTATTACATTTAGTATCGACGAAGGCTTTATGAATGCAATTGACGGGCTTATTTTATTGGATCTACACGACTTGCGCCCCGAATACAAAGAAAGATATTATTTCCAGAAAAGCTTCGTTAATTGATTTTTTGGGGGAATTTTTTGCACAGCTCTAAAATTTCCGATTATATTTGTCGTCTCTCTATATCTTTTGTTTTTTGATACTTATTTTCTATGGTTAATATTGAAGCAATTGATTTAGCTTGTGAAGTCATTAGTAAGTCAAAAAAAAGTATAATCATTACTCACATAAATCCTGATGGTGATGCTATTGGCTCCTCGCTTGCTCTTAAATTGGCGTTGAATAAACTAAGCTGCGAAGCAACAATTATTGTTGATTCTGAAGTTCCTCATTTCTTGGAATTTCTCTATGATGCTAAAAGTATAGAATCTTATTCACCAATAATCCACGACAGATTTTTCAGAGAATGCGATACAATTTTCTGCCTTGATTTCAACGCTACAAAACGAATGCGTTCTATTTGGAATATTTTTAGCAATTCTAATGCAAAAAAGGTATTAATCGATCACCATCTCGAACCACAAGACTTTTGCAATATCTGCATAATAGATTATGACGCCTCTTCCACCGGTGAAATTATCTGGAGAATAATTAAAAAATTAGGAATACAAATCGATAAATATATTGCAGAAGCCCTTTATGTTGCAATTCTTACAGATACTGGCAGCTTCAGGTTTGAACGCACTACCAGCGAAATCCATCGAATTATTGCCGAGCTGATCGATTGTGGGGCAAATCCTACTGAACTTTACGAAAATGTATACAATCAAAATTCTTATAATATTGTTCGTTTGCTTGGATTAGCCTTAGCTTCGCTTGAACTCTTTTACGACAATAAACTTTCAGTTATGACTATTACTGATGAAATGTTTCAAAAGACTAACACAAATGACGACGATATTGAAGGTTTTGTCGAAAAAACTCTAATGATCAAAGGCACACAAGTTGGTATATTAATTACAGAAGTTGCCCGCAGAAGTGAGGTTAGAATTTCAATCCGCTCAAAAGGCGATATTAATGTCCGCGACTTTGCTTTTCGTTTCGGTGGTGGAGGACACTTTAATGCAGCTGGTGTTAGAATTTATGGCTCTGATTTTATTTCTACTAAAAAAATGATAATCAACGAAGCCCAGAAATTATTTCATCGAATTTGATTATTATGATGTTTCAGCAATTTGGATGAAAATTATTTTAAAGTAAAATATAGAGCTAACCCGTTTTTTTAGATTTTTTTTGAAATGAGCGATATAATTATTAATTTTGTAGAACGGTTTCGGCGTGTAGCGCAGCCCGGTTTAGCGCACTACTTTGGGGTAGTAGGGGTCGCTGGTTCGAATCCAGTCACGCCGACACAAATCTGTGGGACTTTCCCGCAGATTTTTTGTTTCTCAAAGTTTTTCCATATTTTTAACTATGATTAAATTATCAAAATCAATATTAATTTCTCTTGTTTTACTCATTTTTGGGGTATCTTTCTCATATTCCTTCGAACAATCAGATAGCTTAAATACTCAGAAAAATCAAAAAGTTCATAATAACTATCTTTCAAAATCTCCTTCTGGTGCTATTTATCGCTCGCTAATCATTCCCGGATGGGGGCAATTATATACTGGATCGTATTGGAAAGCTCCGATTTTTTTTGCAGGTGCTTCTACTTTGACTTACTTCATTATTTCCAATAATTCAGAATATCAGAAATATTCTAAAGAATACAACAAATTAACAGACAAAACAACTATTCAAGCTCAAATAATAAGAAACAAACGGGAATATTATAGAGATAATCGGGATTTAAGTGCCTTCTATTTACTTGGTGTTTATGTATTAGCTGCCGTGGATGCTTATGTGAACGCTCATCTTTACGATTTTACTGTAGATGATAACCTTTCCCTTAATCTTTCATACTCAAACAATTATTTATTCCTGAATTTAAAATATCATATTAAATAATATCGTTTATACATTTATTTAGACAACCATAATTAGGTGATTTGATGAATGTAAAATCATATGAAGAAGCTGAAAAAATTCAACAAATTAGAAATAGAAAAATATATAAAAAGATTTTAGACAACAACACCTCTCTTACTGTTGATGATCCTTTAGAGAACACTATTGTTCTGAATATGGGACCCCAGCACCCCGCCACTCACGGTGTGCTTCGTGTGCTTCTTCGTCTCGATGGCGAAACTGTGATAAATTGTGTTCCCGAATTGGGATATTTGCACCGTGGATATGAAAAACTTGCTGAAAATGTTACTTATCACGAGTTTATTCCTCATACTGATAGGCTCGACTATCTTTCACCAATGTCAAATAATGTTGCTATTGCTCTTGCCATAGAAAATGCTCTCGGTATTGAAGCTCCACCTCGTGCCCAATGGATTAGAATGCTTGTTGCAGAGCTTGCTCGTATTTCTTCCCATCTAATGGCTATGGGTTCTACCTGTATGGATGCCGGCGCCTTAACTATGCTTTTGTGGACTTTTACTGAAAGAGAAAAACTATATGATATTTTCGAACTTATCTGCGGCGCCAGATTTACAACAAGTTATACTCGCATTGGAGGAGTAGCTAATGACGTTCCGGAAGAAGCCTTCGCCAAACTTAAAACCTGGCTTGATGCTTTCCCATCCGAGTTAGAATATGCCGAAAAATTAGTTAATCGTAATCGTATATTCTTAGATAGAGTTTCCGGCATTTGTTATATTTCTCCTGAAAGAGCTCTCGAATTAGGACTTACTGGTCCTACTTTGCGAGGTTCCGGTATTCCACGTGATTTACGTATCGATGAACCATACTTGGTTTACAATCAGGTTGATTTCAATGTGATTACATACAATGAAGGGGATGTTTGGGCAAGATATATGGTGCGTGTTCAGGAAATGAAAGAAAGTGTCAAAATTATCAAGCAAATTTTGGAAAAAATGCCTGCCGGAGAAATTAAACTTAATCAACCAAAATCTGTATTGCCCAAAAAAGCTTCTGTCTATACAAAAATGGAAGAACTTATTGCAGACTTTATGCTTATCAATTTTGGTGCTGCTCCGCCGGTTGGTGAAACATATACTGCTGTGGAGGCGCCTAAAGGAGAACTCGGTTTTTACATCGTTTCTGATGGCACTGGTCATCCCTGGAAGCTGAAAATTCGCTCTCCTTCTGCTTCAAATCTTCAATCTTTGCCTGATATGGTTATTGGCTCAATGGTTGCAGATGTTATTCTTGCCATTGGCTCAATCGACCCGGTAATGGGCGAAGCAGATAAATAATTGCTTATTGCTCAATTTGTGGTATATATGCTCTGACCAATGTTCTGGCAATCAGTGGAATTGCTTCGTAGATTTTATCTTCTTTCTTGAAAATATCTCTCACTTGATATTCTGGTTTTGGCAGCTTTGTTGAAACATCATAAATATATGCATTGATTAAAAAGCGTTTTGCTTGTATCTTAAAGTTTCCCGTTATTACATCTCTCACATTTAATTTTGAAATAGCTGCCCACAAATCTGATTCATATTGAGGATTGTCCGGATTCATATTGATTTCTGCAAGAACTGCTTCTACTGAGTCGATTGGAACAATGTGAAAAAATTTCCCCTCTGTATCGTATTTTATCAACTCCTTCATCAACGAGTCCTGCAAATTATAACACCATTCATTATACTGAACGTTTCCGTCCATATTGTTGAATGGGATAACTGCTATCCGCGTTTGTGAGAACACAGATGTGCTCATTACTAAAATTATGCTCAACAGAGATAAATATTTTGAAATTTTCATTTTGCAGGCTCCTTTGTTTTTTGTATAAAATTAACAAATTTTTCATAATTAAAAAAAGTTAATTTTATCAAAGTCTTTTTATTCGATAGCCTTTTTTATTCAAAATTTCTATTATTCCATTTGGACCAAGAAAATGAGCGGTGCCTGCAATTACAAAGTGAATAGTATTTGATTTATGATATTCTTCAATTTTCTTAGACATTTTGATATTTCTGTCAATTAATAGTCTGTTCTGAAATAATAATTCTATTTCAGATGGATTTTCATTATTAAATAAGTAACTCGATAGTTCTTTCTCGTTTCCGCTTATATAGCTATCAATTAATTTTTCAGTATCAAATTCTGTCACACCTGCAACACCAGATAGAATGTAGTCTACAACTAAATCATTCAGACTGTCAGGCAGAGCGTCAAACACATTCACTTGCTCATCAATGCTTTCAAGTTCGGCAAGAGTTTTGCCTTTTTCGTTTGCTTTTTTCAAAAAATATGTTTCAATTCCATATTCATTTGATAGTCCTTTACCTTCGTAATATGAAACACTGGCAACCATTGCAGCAAACCAAGGCTTTAAAAAATTTGCTATATCTTCTGTAATACCATTTTCTTCGAGTTTGCTAATCAGCACCTGGTATGTTTTTGGGGATACCCCTTCTTTAAGTGTTCTGCCGTCTAAATACATAGCCTTGTTGGCCAACTTGAATGGGTCAATCGAACTTATGTCAAGTTCAAGTACTAAAATACTGCTTTTATCAAATGCCGTTTCAATTTTATACGGCAAAGGGAATAATTTACTGTTCCCTAAATGAATTGAACCAAGCAAATAAGTTACATTTTTGCTTTTAGAATCAGTAATTTCCCAAAAAAAATATTTACGTTCCTCTTGCGCCTTTGTATTTAGCACAAACAGAACAAAAAGCAATAGAATTATTGATTTTTTCATATTATTTTACTCCTTAAAACATTTTCTATACTTTGGGCAAGCATTTCTCTGATACCAGATGCAATTGGGTCGTCGTGTCCTGAATAAATAGTTTGTATGTTCATTCTTTCTAATCTTACAAGTATATCAAAGTACTCTTTCGTGTATGAACCGCCGGGAGTTTTTATTTGTAATTGTGTATCTCCTGAAAACAGAACTTTTTCAGTTGGAACATATATACAAATTGAATCGTGAGAGTGCCCGGGTGTATGTAAAATTTGGGCATCGCGATCGCCTATGCGAATCCATTGCCCGTCTTTTGCTTTTTCTGTTACTGCATCTACCATTGAAAACGCAATTACTCTTTGCGGATTATATGCTTTAATTATGTCTTTCAAACCACCAGAATGGTCAAAATGTTCGTGTGTAAGAATTACTTGCTCCACTCGCTTTTTACCTACACCTGTCGAAATTGTCTCAATTTCATCAATAATGTAGCCGTCACTTCCAATATCAATGAGTGTATTTACGTCATCAATTGCATTCCAGTCACCCCGAACTAAATACGCATTGCAGGTATATTTATTCGGATTTTTTTTGAGCAATGTCACTTTCATTACTATTTCTTTCTATAAATATTTGCATCTGAACATACTTTTTCAAATAAGTGTGAGCATTCTTCTGGAAGTGTTTGTGTTTGTTCAGTAGTTAGCAATCCATCTTTAAGTAATACAGAATGAAACATTTTTATTACATTAATTCTTTCTTCCGGTTGAAAATGTAGTAAAACATTTTTACAAATAATTGCGTTAAAACCATTATCGAGAGGTTTCAAGGACAGTAAATCGTGTTGCTCAAAGTGTAAACTGTTTCTGATTATATCATTTATTTGATAATTTTCACGATCATCAATTTTGTGAAAATACTTTTCTAAAATATTAGGTGGCATACGCGATAAATCAGAATATGGATACACTCCTTGTGTGATTATTTCCTTGAAATTGCTTGTTTCATCAATATCAGTTGCTAATATCGATACCTTTTTGTATTTCTCGGGACCTATCGCTTCACACAAAATAATTCCAAATGTATATGGTTCTGGTCCCATCGCACATCCAGCATCCCAGACTTTTATTTTTGCGTAACTATCGATTTGAGGCATTAGAAAACTTGTAAGTTGTTCTAATGTATGCCTGTCGCGAAAAAAAAATGTAAAAGCCATTTTATTCCTCTTTGGTTCTTGAAAACTCAATTATTCTAATATAGTCATCTTCTGTGATTGGCATTACAGATAACCGCTGTTGCTTTACCAGTGCAATTTTATTTAATATAGTATCATTCTTAATCACTTCTAAGCTAACCGGATTGTCTAGTAATGAAATAAAACGCAACTCTACTGCTAACCAGCGAACATCTTCTGCCGTCGGGTCCGGGAAAGCTTCCTTCGAAACTTCAGCAATTCCAACAATTGCTTTATCAATATTACTGTGATAAATCAACACGGTATCCCCAACAGCCATTTTAGCTAAGTTGTTCCTTGCTTGAAAATTCCTTACACCATCCCAAATAGTTTTCCCATCTCTTTTCAAATCAAAGATGGAATATGTTTCTGGGTCAGATTTTGCAATCCAATATGCCATTATTTTTTTAATCCTTCTAATAATAATTCTTCTAATTTTATCGGATATGGTTTCCCGTAGTATATGTTATAGTCCATTGTATCAGCAAGCGAATACACAGGTTTGCCTTGTTTTAAAACATAAAATGCAGGTAATGTTGTTACCACTATCATACTATCATAAGGATGACGTGAACGTAAAGAATTTAATGAATAAAATTCTACTTGCTCTTTGCTAATACCTACACTTTGCAAAATTTTATAAAATTGTGGGAAACGTTCATACTTTCTTCCCGGACAAGCACAAGATGGCATACTATATATCAATATCTTATGAATTGATGGATTATACTGCTGTTGAATGAGTTTCACTGTATTTGTATCTACGTTATACTTGTCGTATTCTCCGTAAAACCAGCCATATCCCGGAAGTTTATTCAAATCTTCTATCTTATAGGGTATTGCATCAGAAACAGTATTATCATCACTACACCTTACAAAAAACAGATAAATAACTAATATCATCATTATCTTTAATATCTTCATTTTTTATCTACTCCAGTTTTTTTTGATATTCTTTATACAACGTTTTTATGTCAATAAAATTAATATCAGAATTCAAATATTTATTAGAAATACTAATAGCCGACGAAACTAACTCTTGAGATTTAATTCCGTTATTTATAGAATGCCAGGCTTCTAAATATGCCGCAAGTTGGTCAGCCCATCTAACAATATTACCATCAAGTGGATTAAACTCATCTTTGTTATACTTTTCACTAATTTCAGAATTTGTTTGCCCGGTTTTGATTGTATTATTAACTATAATTTTATTTTCAAATTCATTTTGAGTGAAGTATTTTAATTCTTCTCTCCAATCTGGTTCAACGTGAGGAAAAATTTCTTGTTCTGCTAACGTTTTTTCTAATTCCGAAATTAATTTATCAAACTCTGGCGAAGATTTTTTCACTGGTGATATTATGTCGCGGGTAACTGCCTCTGGCAAGTCGTGAAATAATCCACAAAAAAAGTTATTATACATTCTTTTTCTGCAAAATTGTAAATCAGCAGTGAAGAAATATACTAAAGTCGCCACCATCATCATATGCCCTAATACGGACGTTTGCGGAACACGCGGCGTCTGAGCCCATCTAATCTGAAAGCGTAGCTGCCCGCATAGATCAACGAAATTTGTTATTGAATTTCGTTCTATTAACTTTTTGATTCCTATTAATTCATTCGGTGATTCAGTATATTTCTTTATCTCTTGTAATAATTCGGTTTCAATGCTTAGGTTTTGAAAATTATTCGGGTTGCTTGTCCTTACTATTTGAAATTCCCAAAAACTTGAATAGATGTGTGCCGCATTTATTATTTTGCTTGTTAAATCGTCGTCTTCTTCTCTAAAAAGATATTTTACGAGCTCTTTATTTATTCTTTCATTCTTAATTTTATCTTTTAAATGATCAAAAACATACTCGTTTAATTTCTGAAATACTGCTTTGTTTTTCTTTATCTCTCTGTAAATTGGGGACTTAATGTCTGATATTACTATTCTTCTTAAAAATTCAAATACGCTATACTGAATAAGCTTTTCCCAATCTACCGACTTTCCTGCTTTTTCCTCATATTTGCCAAGCACATAGGCTATTATTAATTTATGCGAATGCTTATCAATTTCTGTGAAATTCATCGGGCGAACCCTGTCATTCCACCTCTGGATATGAAATCCCCGAAACAATTCATTGATAAGTTCAAAATTGGCAATCATACTTACCTGTACATTTTCTCAAGATTCCAGAAATATTTTGTCTCTACACTTTGCTTGTACGGTACCTCATCGTATTCGAATTCATACTCAAATTTAGCATCAAATACGGATTCTTTTATTACACCTCTTGGCAGCACTGTTATTTTCATTGTGCCACTTCCTTTAACATTATCAATATCTAAAAGCTCGCTTATTCCATATACGTTATTCTTCGCTTTTGTGCCTCTCAAGTTCTTCAACTCTGCCAATATTACATATTCTTTTGGAGAAAATTCAATTAGTTTAACCTCAGCTGTGTCCGAAAGCACTACTCCATCAACAAAAATATCGAAAAATCTCTTCCAAACATCTGTTTTGGATACTACATATTCCGGTATTAAGTTCTTTGATAAATCGGGAATTAATTTTTGATAACTTGGCTGAAACAACCTATCCCAGACAAATTTCAGTTCTGGGTCTTTTATCCCGTCTTCTGGATGATTAATTTTATTTCTGAGAGTATCAAGCATTTCCCCTGAAATTTTCACCACTTCGTTGTAAGGAGAATAGGTCATATAATATTCTTTACCCAGTAGAATTGTATAATTATAGAATTCGTTTGTAGAATACGGAGAAACAGCTTCGTCATCTTGCGAATTGTAATAATACCTTTTTCCATCATCAGTTACCAGTTCGTAACGCAATGAGTCGAAAGAAACCTTTACTGTATTAAACCCGTTTTCTGGGAAAGTGTTTTGCCTTAAAGTTATAAAAACTTGCACTTTCCGGTTAAAAGTTTTCTCTTTCTTTGTTTTTAAATCGGTTCTGATAATTTTAGATTCTTCTGAAAAAATATAATTATGAAAAATATTCAACCCAAATTTATAAGAAAGGCGAAATTTTTCTGACGAAGTTGCTTGACCTTCTGGTAGACCTTTTTGCTGACCAAACAATAATATTGGCGTAATCATCAATATTACAATTTTCAATAAAACTTTCATTTCTTTGCTAAAATATGTGAAACATAATATATACTAAATGCAGAAATCGTCATCCCATCATAAATTTCACCTGCTCTAATCATATTAACAATATCATCTAATGAAAATTTCATTATCTCAATTTCTTCACTTTCATCAAGGTGTTGTTCAACAAAATTAGAGATTTTCGCATAAAAAACATTACATATTTCTGATGTTACTCCATTAAATGGATTAAACATTCCTATTTGCACAATTTCTGATGGTATTGCCCCGGTTTCCTCAATTAACTCAGCGCGGGCCGCTTCCTCCAATGTTTTCCCTGATTTTACCCCACCACCGGGAAACTCATAACTATATCTTTTGTCTAAATATCTATACTGCTTTGTCATTAAAAATAAGCCATTCTCCAAAATCGGTACAATCATTACCGAACCATTAGTTTCGACATGATAATACTTTCCAATGTTGCCATTGGGAAGTATATACTCATCTACATAATAATTCCAGTATGGATTCTTATCGATTAATTTTCTGGAAATTCTTCCAAATTTATTACATTCCACAACAATCCATCATCTCACATTTCTCAAACATTATAGATAATTCAAGAGCTGCATTTTCGTCGCAATCTGAGCCATGAACCGCATTGATAGACTTATTCTCACCATATTTTTTTCGTAAAGTGCCCTCGCTTGCCTCTTTCGGATCTGTTGGTCCGAGTAATTTCCTGAATTCTTCTACTGCATTTTCTTTTTGCAAGGCAATTACAACTATCGGTCCGCTTGTGATATATTCAATCAAATCATTATAGAATGGTTTCCCTTTATGCACCGCATAAAAAATACTTGCTTTTTCCTTGCTCAATCTTGTCATTTTCAGCCCGATTATCTCAAAATTCGCATCAACAATTGCTTTAATAATATCACCGATGTATTTTTTCCTTACTGCATCGGGTTTGATAATA
>CALGXJ010000047.1 GCA_937936035.1 Eximiradius proteiniborus | reverse complement strand
GTTGAACATAAATCAAAGGCAAAAGAAAGAAGACCTGCAAAAGAAGTTCAAACTGAAAAATCAGAAGGTGGATTTTCTATTGCAGATTTATTGCCTGAATCGATCACAGAATCTTTGCTTGATAATAATAAATAATTGTTTGGCGTAAGATAAAGCAAAAGCCCCGCTCGAGAGCGGGGCTTTTTGTATGATGAAGATTATCTAATAACTAATTCAGGTGTGTTTTTATTAATTCTTGATTCGAAATGCTTAGTTTTGTATTTGCGAATCTGACGAATAATTTTTTCGCTTGCTGAGTGTAAGCTTTTGTGAAAATCATCACTGCTTTCAGTTGCTTTAAGTGTTGTACCTTGCAAATGAACCGTAAATTCGACAGTTTTAAGTGTATCGTTTACAAACACCACATTAGAAGAGATAATTCCATCGTGGTATTTCTCGAAACTTTTCGAAAGTTCAACAGCTTCATCGTGCAATTGAGGATGATTTCCTTTGAAGTGGCGGAACGTTACTTTAGTTTGCATAGCAACCTCGCTAAAAAATTCGTTTAACACATCTCTCTTAATGAGAGTATTTAAAAGAACATCTAAAATTAATTACGTAAAATTTAACAAAACATTGTTAATATTTTAACAAAAAATATTTTTTTTGAAATTGTATTATGAACGTGGATGAAATGAGTGATACACTTCACGAAGATAATCTCTATCTAAATGAGTATAAATTTGAGTTGTAGAAATGTCCGAATGCCCAAGCATTTCCTGGACAGCCCGCAAATCTGCTCCACCTTCAATCAAATGAGTAGCGAAAGAATGCCTGAACATATGAGGATGAACATCTTTTTCAATTCCAGCAATTTTCGCATAATTTCTGAGTAATTTCCAAATACCCATACGTGAAAATTTCCCACCCTTTTGGTTAAGAAAAACTATATTTCCAGAAATGCCGGTGCGGTAGAATTGACTTCTAACGTTGTTCATATATAAGTTTAGCCAATTTAGTGCAATTGAGCCAATCGGAACAATTCTCTCTTTAGAACCTTTTCCGAAAACACGCACAATTTCAGCATCAAAAATAACCTGATTTAATTCGAGATTAATAAGTTCTGACACTCTCAATCCGCAAGCATAAAGCACTTCAATCATTGCTCTATCGCGAAGACCTACTGAATTCGAAGTGTCCGTGGCTTCAATGATAGCATTAATTTCTGCAAAAGATAAAACTTCAGGCAAAGTACGACGGATTTTTGGAAGTTCGATTAAATCTGTAAAGTCGGTTGTTGATTTTCCGATTGAGACGAGATATTTGTGCAAAGCACGAATTGAGGACAAATATCTGCTTTTTGACGAAGCAGCAAGTCCAATTTCAGAAAGAACTTCAATAAATTGACTAATCAGCTTTTCGTTGCTTTCTGTAAAAGTGCTGATATTGTGTGAAAGTAAAAATTCAGCATAAGTTTTAATATCGTTCTCGTAAGATGAGCAGGTATTTTCGGATAAACCTTTCTCCAAGGAAATATAACTGAGAAATCCTTTTAAATCACGAATAAAGTCCAATGGCAGATTTGTTTTCGACGAAATCATTTTTTCTTGTTGAATTGAATGAGCATAAACCAACCAGCTTTGTCTCCACCAAGTAGGATAGCTAATTTACGGGCAATCCATCGCAATGCAGGACTAAAACGTTCAAGTTTATCGTAATAAGTTAGGACAGTTTTAATTGAAATATTCTCGACTGGAAGTTTTTGCAACATTTTTAAGGCTTCTTTTCGTGTGTAAGCTTTAGTTCCGGGACTTTCCATTTTATTCCACAAAACGTTGGAAAGTGAAAGCCAAGGTTTGAATTTGAGCAAAGCGTGCTTAACCCAGAATAGATAAGAAAGTACGCTATGCCTATGATATATCATAATTTTAGCCGTTCCGCCGGGTGCGAGCACACGAACAATTTCTTTAAGTGCCGCTTCTGTATCTGGAGTATGGTGGATAACACCCCAACTCCATACCAAATCGAAGAAGTTATCCTGGAATGGAAGGTTTTCGCAATCGGCAACCTGAATACTTTCGGCTTGAAAACCATAAATATTCAATCTATGTTGAACGTGTTCGCAAGCTTGTTCAGTTAAATCAACGCCGAAAATTTTCGCACCTGCTCTCGCCCACTGGAGAAAATCTGTGCCAGCGCCGACTCCAACTTCGAGTACCTTTTTGCCATACCAGCGGGTAAATTCTGCGAACGAAAATATTTCTGGTTGTATTTTATAGCGAAATTCTTCAATTTCTTCGAAATAATCCCTAGTAAATTTTTCTTTATTACTGCTCCAAGAGCCACAAGTTTCATTGTTCCAGTAATCTTTTACTTCATATTTTAATTTTTCATCGCTCATAATATATTAAATTAAAAATTTTTAACATTCGTTTTTTTACAAAAATAAATAATAAAATATCAATAATATTTGTATATTTTGAATTATTTTTTTCAAAAATATTAATCGAAATTAATGAGACTAATAAATTTTGAAAATATTCTCAAAATAACTGACCAAATATCAACCAAGCAAAAATTTTTATGTGTTATATTTTTTCAATTCATTTACACTATTCTTTTAATTTGTTTTTATGGGAAGATAGGACAATCCATTGCTTTTCTAATAGTATTGCCAGCGTTTGTTTCGGCATTTTTACTTAACGCTGTTTGGACAATTTCTTCAATATCTTTTTCTGCATTATTTACAGTAATTTATTTCCTGTTTTGGTCGAGTAGAAATGATTTTTCGCTAATAAAGTTATTAATTGGCTTTTTATTAACATATCTGCTATCTTTTTTCATAAGCAAGCTAATCAGAACAACTCGCCAGTATCAAAACGAGGTTCTTAACCGAAAGAAGATAGAAGAAGATTTGCTTAAAGCTAATGAAGAATTAAAATTATACGTCGAACGACTTGAAGTTGAAATTCAGGAAAAATACAATGCAGAAAGGACAATACGTAAGTCAGAAGAGCAATATCGGGAACTTGTGGAAAAGGCTAATATTGGAATATTAGTGGATGATGCTGATGGGAATATAAAATTTTTCAACGAGCAACTCTGCGTTATGACAGGATATGCAGCAGGTGAAATGATTAAAATGAATCTCAAAGATATTATCTATGAAAAAGATCTGCCATTAGTTTTGGAAAAGCATCAAAATAGAATTTTGGGCAACAATCCATATGAGAGGTATGAATTTCGGCTAATTACAAAAGAGAAGAAAATATTATTTGCCGAAGCAGATGTGTCTGTAATAATGCAGCAGCAAATAGTAATAGGAACAAAAGCATATATTTGGGACATAACTAAAAGAAAATTAACCGAACTTGCTCTGAAGGAAAGCGAAGAACGTTTCAGAAGTATATACAATAACGCTACAATGGGATTTTACCGCCTTTCAAATGACGGTCGGCTAATAATGGGCAATCCTAAATTTTTTGAAATGCTCAAAATTTCTGAACAAGAGCTCTTGAATAAAAAAATCGAAGAAGTTTTGGAAGTAGATGAAAACCGCCAAAATTTCTTAGAAATATTAAAAAGAGAAAAAAAGATAAATGGATATGAAAGCGAATGGTTTAGAAAAGACGGGGCTTTGTTTTTTGGGCGAGAAACTGCGTGGACAATCACAAATGAAAAAGGCAACATTCAATATATTGATGTTATTCTCGAAGATGTTACGTTAAAAAAGCAAGTGGAAGAAGAGCGGGAGCAACTCATTTCACTTTTGCAGAGTGCAAAAAGTGAAATAAAAGTGTTGAGTGGGCTATTGCCAATCTGTGCTTCCTGCAAAAGAATTCGGGATGAAAATGGGAATTGGTCAAATATGGAACAGTATATAGACGAACATTCCGAGGCTGAATTCAGCCACGGAATTTGTCCGGATTGTGCACGAAAATTATATCCAAGCGCTTATAAATAGACTTCTATTTCTGCAAAAGCATCAACAGTTTCGAATACTTTAATTCCAATTTTATTAATATTTGGAAATTTTTTGAATTCCTGCTTAAAATGCTCTGCCAAGAATTTGGAAATGTTTTCGCAAGTAGTGAAGTTATCAATTACGAAATGGCGGAAATTATTATTGACGAGAAAATCTATCATCACTTTATCTTGCTTATCGACAATAAATGAATGGTCGAGCTGTTCAATAATAGGTTGGACTATCCGCTCGATGTGGTAAAAATCGATTAACATACCATTTTCGTTTGGTTCACCTTCTAGGGACAGTTCCATTTTGTAGGAATGTCCGTGAATATTTTTGCAATTTCCTTCGTGATAAGGGAGACGGTGACTCATCTCCCAGACAAATTCCTTTGCAATACGCATATTAGTCCCTTTTGTAAGTAGCAACAATGGTGCTTGTCATTCCACCGCGCACTCCCCATTGGCTGATTACGCTCATTTCGAGTGGTTTGCAGGCGGCAACTAAATCATCTAATATTTGGTTGGTTACTGCTTCGTAGAAAATACCTTTATTTCTATACTCTAAAAAATAGTATTTCAGTGATTTAAGTTCCAAGCATAATTCATCCGGAATGTAGGTAATAGTAATTGTGCCAAAATCAGGCAAACCTGTTTTGGGGCAAACTGAAGTAAATTCGTGATTAACGTGAGTAATTTCATAATGTCGACCTGGGGTTGGATTAGGGAATGTTTCAATTTGCATAAACTTTTCTCCATTTTTATTGTTACAAATTCAATAAAATATTATTAATTTTATGTTTTCATATGACGAATGAGATTAAAAATGAGTGATGAATTAGGTTATATATACGGGAAAAATTCTATTCGTGAGGCTTTGAGGTCGCAACCTGAAAAAATTAGCAAAATTTATGTTTTATACAATATTCAAAGTAAAGAAATATTTTCAATTATCGCAAATGCAAGAAAGCATAAAATTCCTTGTGTTCAACTTGATAAGAATAAATTCAATGCGATGGAAAAACGAATCTGTCCGGAAGGCAGTCGTTCACAAGGAATTATAGCGTTACAAGAATTAGTTGAGAGCTTAACACTGGGTGAATTGATTGATAAAATAAAGAAAACTGAAAATCCGATATTGTTGATATTAGATGGGATTACTGATCCGCATAATTTAGGAGCAATTGCGCGTACTGCTGAGTGTGCAGGAGCAAAAGGAATAATACTGCCCGAACGCAAAGGAGCAACAATTACGCCAGTTGCAATAAAATCGTCTGCCGGGGCTCTGCAACACTTACCTGTTGCATATGTTGCAAACACCAATCTGGCAATTCAAAAATTAAAAGAAGCAGGTTTTTGGATAATCGGAACATCTGACAAGGCTAAGTATTTATATACAGATGACATATACAATGAACCAATAGCAATAATAATCGGAAGCGAAGGAAGCGGTATTAAGCCATCTGTTGCAAAACATTGTGATTATCTTGTAAGAATACCTATGCAAGGAAAGGTTTCTTCGCTTAATGCATCTGTTGCAGCTGGTGTAATTCTATTCGAAGCAGTTCGTCAAAGAAATCAATCAAGGAATTAATAATGGAACAAAAAATTGCTATTTATCCTGGTACATTCGACCCAATCACGAACGGGCATCTTGATGTTATTGAACGAGCATCAGAAATGTTTGATAAAGTAATTGTAGTAATTGCAATAAACACAAAAAAAGTCAATTTATTCAATGAGCAGGAACGTCTTGAACTCGCCCGAAAATCACTATCTCATTTATCAAACGTAGAGGTAGTATTCCATAGCGGGCTGACAGTAGATTTTGCCCGGTCGGTGGGTGCTGTTTCGATAATTCGTGGAATTCGGGCAGTTTCTGACTTTGAATACGAATTTCAAATTGCGTTGATGAATAGAAAGCTCGCTCCAGAAGTGCATACAGTATTTCTAATGCCTCATGAAAAATATACTTATCTAAATTCAAGTATTATTCGGGAATTAGCACGATTCAGGGAAGATGTTTCAGAATTTGTCCCACCTTGTGTGGCTGAGAAGCTAAAAGAGAAATATAACGGGAAATAATATGATTATCTGTGGGGTGATGACAGGAACATCGCTTGATGGGATTGATGTTGTTATTTGTGAATTTAACTTGATTCAAAATCAAATTCAATTTGAACTCGTTTGGAATGGACATTATTTTTTTTCTAGCCCTCTCAGAAATTTATTATTGGAAACTGTTTTTAATAAAAATATAGATTTAAAAACCTTATCTCAACTAAATATTGCTTATACTAATGAAATAGCAATTGCAATTGTGGACGCAAAGAAAAAAAGTGAAACTAATAACATTGAGGCAGTTGGATTTCACGGTCAAACGCTTTGGCACAATCCTAAAAAGGAACAATTTTGCGGACAGGAGGTTGCTTCTACTTTTCAACTTGGTAGCGGGCCACATCTAGCAACTATTCTAAACACAAAAGTAGTGTATGATTTTCGCACTGCTGATATAGCTTTAGGAGGGCAAGGAGCGCCACTTGTTCCTTTTTTTGACTATAATTTTCTCAAATCAGATGCAGAAGATGTAATTGCTTTAAATATTGGAGGAATATCAAATATTACTTTTCTTCCCAAAAATTGTTCAGCAGATGAGGTAATTGCATTTGACTGCGGGCCCGGCAATTGCCTGATTGATATTTGTGCTCAGAAATTGTTTGGTGTTGATTTTGATGAAAATGGGCATTTAGCATCGCAAGGAAAAATTGTTTCAGAAATTTTCGATGAACTTATCTCAATTAAATATATAAAGCAAAAACCACCCAAATCAACAGGAAAAGAGCTTTTCAATATTAATTTGATTGAAAAACATTTAGGGAATTATTCAAAACACGATATAATCAGAACTGTAACTGAATTTACTGCTTACGCAATTGCTGAAAATATTAAATTATATGCAAATCCTTTTTCTAAAATAATAGTGTCCGGTGGCGGAGCGAATAATAATTTTTTAATATCAACTTTAAGAAAGCATCTTAATTGCCCAGCAATAACGCCCATTGATAATATAGGCATTCCGAGTAGTGCAAAAGAATCAATAGCATTTGCTTTTCTTGCTTATTGCAAACTGCTTGGTATTGATTCAAATCTTCCTTCCGTAACGGGAGCAAGTAAGGCTATCTCGCTTGGAGTAGTTGCAGAGTATTAGCATTATTTTCTTCATTTCTCGATTTATTTAATATCAAAATTATTTTTTCATTTTTTGGTAATTTTCTATTTAACAAATGTTTAATAATTTGCTTATTATTCAACTGGAGGCTTATTGAAATGTTTGTATACTTAGGTGGTATTATTTTACTTATTCTTGCCTATTTCACGTGGGGCAGATTTGTTGAAAAAGTAATCGGAGTAGACAGCAAAAACACTACACCTGCATATACTGTCGCAGATGGGGTTGATTACGTTCCGCTACCAACGTGGAAAGTATATCTTATACAATTGCTTAATATAGCAGGATTAGGCCCGATTTTTGGAGCATTGCAAGGAGCACTGTGGGGACCTGCTGCGTATTTATGGATAATCTTTGGCTGTATTTTTGGAGGTGCTGTTCACGACTTTGTTTCTGGAATGATGTCTTTGCGGCACAAAGGTGCAAGCCTTCCTGAACTTCACGGAATATATTTAGGGAATTCAATAAAGAACATAATGCGGGTATTTATTGTATTGATGATGATTTTGGTTGGAGTTGTATTTGTAAAAGGTCCAGCAGATTTACTAAACGTAATTTTTACAAATCAAGGTATACAGCTAAATACATACTTCTGGATAGCACTAATTTTTATTTACTATATTCTTGCTACACTGCTTCCGATAGATAAAATAATCGGAAAGATTTATCCATTTTTTGGGATTGCCCTGCTTATAATGGTGCTGGGTGTTGGAATAGGTATATTAGTAGAAGGTTATACTTTCCCAGCATTTACATTAGAGAATTTACACCCGAAGGGAATACCAATCTGGTCGACAATGTTCATCACTATTGCTTGCGGAGCATTGTCCGGCTTTCATGCAACGCAATCACCGATGATGGCTCGGTGTCTGAAAGATGAAAAAAATGCAAGAAAGGTATTTTATGGTGCAATGGTAGCAGAAGGATTAATCGCTATGGTTTGGGCAACAGTTGGAATGGCATTTTATCAAGGAGGAACAGTTGGACTTGCCTCTGCTCTCGCAAATGGTGGTCCGAATACAGTTGTATATCATGCCTGCGTTACATTAATGGGCGTTACTGGAGGTGCATTGGCTGTTTTGGGAGTTGTAGTATGCCCAATAACTTCTGGGGACACTGCCTTTCGTGCTGCTCGAATAATATTGGCTGATATGCTAAAAATCGAGCAAACATCAGTAATGAAAAGATTGATTATTACAATACCAATGTTTTTAGTATCAGCATATATAACATTTATTGATTTTTCAACAATATGGAAATATTTTGCCTGGAGCAATCAGGTTTTGGGAACTGTAACACTGTGGGCTTGTTCAGTATTTCTATACAAATATAGAGGTTCTTACCACTGGATAACAACTATACCAGCATTATTTATGACATCAGTAACAACTACATTTATTTTAACCCAACCAATTGGTTTCAATCTAAATTATTCTGTTGGAAATTGGGTTAATTTATTAGTTGTAATTTTGTGTTTGGTGATTTTCTTAACAATTGGGAGAAAGTTTTCGCGAACCATTGCAGAAGTAAGTATGTAAATTTTAAATTTGCATTATTGGCATTATTATATAATAAAATAAAAATGTTTCGTTATTACTTTTATGATTGAAATAAGTAACATATCGAAAAGTAATAACTTATACAACTTTAATGAAAAAGTTGGAGTAAACAACACTTCTCAAGAATCGCAATTGAAAGCAAGTGGAATAAATCAACTAAAAAAGGAAGCGAAGGATACTTTTACAAAATCCAGTGAATTATCTGAAAAAGAAAAGCAGGTCGTTGAGGAGTTGAAACGCAGAGACCAGGAAGTGCGCCAGCACGAGCAAGCACACATTGCTGCGGGTAGTAGTCTTGTTCGAGGAGGTGCTAATTTCAATTATCAGGTTGGTCCCGATGGAAAGCAATACGCTATTGGCGGTGAAGTGCAAATTGATGTATCGCCAGAAGATACCCCAGAAGCAACCATTAGAAAAATGCAACAAGTGCAAAGAGCCGCTCTTGCCCCGGCAGATCCATCACCACAAGATAGAGCTGTAGCGGCAATGGCAAGCCGAATTGAGGCACAAGCAGCATCAGAACTACGTTCAAATAATTCTTTTTCATCAATTATAAATCCAATATCAACTAGTTCAGAAACGAAGAGTTCGTCGTCAAGTATTTCTCCGCAAGCAAAACTTGCACTTGCTAAATACCAGAAATCAAATACCATTTATTAATTTTTTTAACTTTATACCCAACATTTTTATTTTTTATTTTATTA
>CALGXJ010000046.1 GCA_937936035.1 Eximiradius proteiniborus | reverse complement strand
CAATCAAGCTCTCTATAAACTAGTAATCACCAAGACATCTGCCAGCTATAATTTTGAGCAAACAGGATATGTAGTTGGAGCGACCCATCCTGACGAGATTAAAGAAGTGAGAAAATTAGTTCCTCTGCACTTGCTTTTAATTCCAGGTGTAGGAGCACAAGGTGGTGATATAGATAGCGTTCTAAAAGCTAACGGTAATTCTCCAGCAATAGTCAATGTATCGAGAGCGATAATTTATCCTGATGGTAGTGGTGAATATTTTGAACGAGTCAGAAACAAAGCTGAATATTATTCAAAAGCACTCAAATTTTCATAGAGTATTAACGGGAATGAAGAGAACAATAAAAATAGTAGTTTTAGGATTATTACTAATCTCGCTAAACCTATTCAGTCAAAAAGTTGATCCACAACACAAAGTTAAAATTGGAGATGAAGCACCTAATTTTACTTTGAGATTTTTAGACGGGACAACCAAGCAACTACAAGATTTGCGCGGAAGCGTTATTATGCTGCAATTTACTGCCAGTTGGTGTAGTGTTTGCTTAAAGGAAATGCCGTTTATTGAAGAAGAAATATGGGAAGTGCATAAAGAAAACCCTAATTTCAAACTTTTTGGTATTGATTTCAAAGAAGACAAAGAAACTATAGAAAAATTTATTCAAAAGACTAAGGTTAGTTATCCAATATTGTTAGATGAAGATGGCGAAATTTTTGAATTATATGCTGAGAAAGGAGCCGGAGTTACCCGCAATGTAATAATAGATAAGCAAGGTAAAGTGAGATTTCTCACACGTCTGTTTGTTCGTGAGGAATTCGATGCAATGAAGAAAAAGATAAATGAACTTCTGAACGAATAACATTTCTATGCCGAAATTCGTTATTTCGTTATTTTTTCACTATTTTTATTAGTCTATTTATTATTTATTTTCATAAACTTGAGGTTTTTATGAAAAAATTACTTTTAGTTTTGTTTTTGATTCTGGGAACAGCAACTATGATAACTTCTTGCGGCAAGAATGTTGAGGTTACTATTCAAAAAGGCGAAATTTCCAAGCAGGAAATTGACCAAGTAATAAAAAGTTTGGTAGAAAAATATGGTGAATCGCAGAAAGAAAGAATTGAACGCGGTGTAAACGTTGTAGCAAAACTATGGAATGGAAGTGAAAGTGAGTTTGAGAAATTCTGTTTGGACAATTTCGTTGGAGATGAGAATCAATTAGAGGCTGTTTTTAATAGTTTCTTGAAGCACTGGGAAACCTTACTAGGCAATTTCAATAGAATTTCACTTGATTTGAAGAGACCTGTGCATATAGATGAAGGAGAAGTAACACCCCTCGATTTAATGATTTCCGGATATGAACCTTCTGCACATTTAACAGCTGATTTTTTCGAAAACAAGATAGCATATTATATTGCACTTAATTTCCCATATTATAGTTTGCAAGAAAAAAATGAACTTGGGAAAAACTGGACACGCAAGCAATGGGCTTATGCTCGTATGGGAGATTTGTTTACTGCAAATATCCCTGCCAATCTACTGCTTAAATCTTCGGAGGCAATGGCAAACGCTGATAATTATATTAGCAATTATAATATTATGGCTGGCTATCTTGTTGATGACAACATGAACACATATTTCCCAGAAGATATGAAATTAATCAGCCACTGGAATTTGCGGGATGAAATTAAAGCACAATACGGAAAAGAAAATCCATTGAATAAACAGAAAATGATTTATCAAGTGATGCTGAGAATTATCGAACAATCAATACCGCAAGATGTTGTAAATAACAATAAGTATAAATGGAATCCTTTTTCGAACAAAGTGTATCAGGACAATAAAGAAGTCAGTCTGAAAAGTGAGCCAAACACAAGATACTATCATTTACTTCAAAACTTCAAAGCTCTGAAAGAAATTGATAAATACAACCCTCTCTTCCCTACTTACATTAAAGCAAAATTTGAAAAAGAGATGGAAATTCCACAAGAAGAAGTGGAAAAAATGTTTATTGATTATTGTTCAAGCCCAGT
Source organism: Eximiradius proteiniborus (assembly GCA_937936035.1). Lineage (GTDB taxonomy): Bacteria > Bacteroidota > Ignavibacteria > Kapaibacteriales > UBA2268 > JAKIZO01. Next base: position 2,323 of record CALGXJ010000046.1, on the reverse strand, counting down.
TTTTAAAGAAATTGGAGAAATAATAAAAGAACGTCTGGGACGCTCGCTTGAACCTTTTGATATTTGGTATGATGGATTTAAATCACGTTCATTACTCAATCAAGATGAATTAACTAAAATTACTTCGAAAAAATATCCAAACCCAAAAGCGTTAGAAGCAGATATTCAAAATATTCTAACAAAACTTGGTTTTAAGCCTGAGAAAGCAAAAGAAATAGCTTCAAGAATCACTGTTGATCCTTCGCGAGGAGCGGGGCACGCCTGGGGAGCACAGATGCGTGGCGACAAAGCTCATCTTCGGACTCGCATTGGTAAAGCTGGAATGGATTACAAAGGTTATAATATTGCTATACACGAATTGGGTCATAATGTTGAACAAACATTAACACTTTACGATGTTGATTATTATATATTAAATGGTGTTCCAAACACTGCTTTCACCGAAGCTTGGGCGTTTACCTTCCAATCAAGAGATTTACCGTTATTAGGAATAAAAAATACAAATATTCAAAAAGAAATATTGGATGTGCTCGATGCAGCCTGGGCAACTTATGAAATTATGGGTGTATCGCTTGTAGATATGCGTGTTTGGAAATGGCTATATGATAATCCAAATACAAACGAGGAACAACTTAAACAAAAAGCTATTGAGATTGCCAAGGATGTTTGGAATTCATATTATGCACCGGTATTTGGTATAAAAGACCAGCCAATACTTGCAATTTATTCGCATATGATTGATTATCCATTATATTTATCTGCATATCCATTAGGTCATCTGATAGAATTTCAAATAGCTGAATATATAAAAGATAAAAATTTAGCAGACGAAATGTATAGAATGTGTGTGCAGGGAAGATTGACACCTGAAATATGGATGACTGGTGCAGTTGGCAATAAATTATCTGCTGAACCATTATTAAAAGCTGCACAGAACGCTGTAAAACAAATAAGAAATAAAAGTTAATAATAATAATAATTACTCATTGTAAAAAATGCTTGCCAAATTTGTGGCAAGCATTTTTTATTGAATTTTGAGATATGAATTAATTTTTTAGAACAACAAAGAAATTGTTTATCAAACATTAATTCATATCAATGGTTATAATTTCATAATAGGAATAACTTTTTGTTGTATATCGCCCACTACTTCAACTTTGCCATCATCAGTAACAAAAACGTCAATTTCTGTTCGGAAGCCGATTTTCTCGTCAGGGATATAAATACCGGGTTCGATTGAGAAGCAGGAACCTGGTATTATACGACGTAAATCTTTTGTTTCAAGATTATCAATATGAGTGCCGTTTCCGTGAACTTCTTCGCCAATATTATGACCTGTTCGATGGATAAAGTACTTGCCATATCCTGCTTCTTCAACAACGGCACGGCAAGCTTTATCCACTTCCCAACCATAGACAGGAGTGCTTGTAGAGAATCGATCTTTAACTAAATTGTATGCAGTATCCCGAGCATTGGCAATAACAGAGAAAATATTTTGAATTTTATCAGGGACTGTTTCGCCAATATAGCCCATCCAAGTAATATCATAATATATACTGCCAGGAATATTTAATTTTGCCCATAAATCAATGAGGACTAAATCTCCAACTTGCATAGAGTAGCTATTTTCAGGAGTTGGTTCAAAATGTGGATCGGCGGCATGCTCATTAACCGCTACAACAGGACCATCACCCCAAATTAGATTATTTTCACGCATAAGATTATGCATAAAGTGCTGAATTTCATATTCCTTAGGTGGGTTTCCGGATTTTATTCTATTAGCTATTTCTTTAAATGCAGCGTCTTTTATTTGCTGCATAATAATTCCCGCTTTGCTGTGAGATTGAAAATCTTCATCAGAAAGGTGGGATTCAAATAAAGAGACAAGATCAGCACTTGAAACTATTTTCACACCAAAGCTACGAATAAGGTCAATTGTTCCGCCATCAACAATTGAAACATAAGGGATAGAGTTCATTGGCGAATATTGCATTGCGATTTTGCGAGCACTCGAGAGAATTTGCCGCAAATATTCGTGTTGCTGTTCCCAGGGAAGATATACGAACTGATCACCCGGGAGATGAGCAAGCTTATAAGTTTCAATGCTGTGAACCAATTTTTTTGGGATTCCTTCCGCAGGAATATAATAAAACCAACGGCGAGAAGTAAAACGATTTGTGTCGATTTTCAATATTCTATGAGCGATAGCGTCACGATTATGAAAATCATAGAAAAGCCATCCATCAATATTTGCTTCCTTCAAAGCGTTTTGAATTGCTTCAATTTGCATCTAATTCTCCTAATTATTCATCAAATACAATTG
>CALGXJ010000045.1 GCA_937936035.1 Eximiradius proteiniborus | reverse complement strand
TATTTTTAAATTTATTCATTGCTTTCTTATACTTTTCGTCAATTGCACCAATTAAATCTTCAGCCGATATTGTCCCATTTCTTAAAGCACTGCGCAACTCCAATTCAAAAAAGAAAAATAATCCTTCTATTTCCGTTAAATTTCCCTGAGTAAATAATGGTTGCAATCTTTTAATTGTTATTTTCTCTTTCTTTTTTAAATAATTAATAAACAGTAACCAATATTCGTTGGTTATTGCCTTTGCTTTATTATTTTCTATCAATATTTGAATGTCTCTGAGTTTGGAAAGTTTCTTGAAATAGAATTTCAATATTTTTACTAAATTCAAGCCATAAGTTGAATTAACTTTACTCAAAATAAATTCTACCAATGTAATAATTCTTCTTGAACATACCCGCAAATCATGAATTGTATCATTTTTAAATTTTTTCAAAGCACTATTGTATAGACTAATGTAAGTATCAGTCAATAATTCATATCTTTTTTGAACTTCATCAATAAATATTGTATCTTCAATTTTCATAATTGTTCAAACTTTTGTTAATTTCTATTATCAATTTAGTAATAATTTGTTTATTTAATATTTTGTGTTTGTTAATTATAAAAGGATTTGTATGAAAAATATTTTTATCCACGAAGTTGGGATGCGTGATGGTTTGCAAATGGAGAAATCCGTTGTCCCAAAAGAAAAAAAACTCGAATGGATCGATCAGTTAGTAAATGCAAATGTTGATATTATTCAGATTGGCTCTTTTGTTAATCCACAAAGAATGCCCCAAATGGCAGACACAGACGAGCTTTTTCTCGAAATCAATCAAAAATATGCAAACACAAAGCATCCGATCTTTTCCGGGCTCGTCCTTAACGAAAAAGGATTAGAACGGGCAATCAATTCCGGTGTTGAACTTATCTGTATGGGAGTTTCTGCAAGTGAAACCCACAGCCAGAAAAATACTGGTATGATTACTTCCGAAGCTCTCCAAAGAATTCTATCTATGGCACAACAGGCTAAATCAGCCGGTTTCGCTGTTCAGGTATCTGTTCAGAGTGCTTTTGGATGTGGCTTCGAAGGTCGGGTGCCCAAAGAACGTGTTTTGTCAATCATTGATAAATATTTAGAAAATGGTTTATTCAAAATTTCACTTGCTGATACTGCCGGGCACGCTTATCCACAGCAGGTTGAAGACTTGTTCGGTGAAATAAAAAAGCGTTCCGATAAAACTGAACTTACTTGCCATTTTCATAATACATATGGTCTCGGTATGGCTAATATCTATGTTGCAATGCAAATGGATGTCGAATATTTTGAAACTGCATTCGGAGGATTAGGAGGTTGCCCATTTACCAAAATTGCTTCAGGCAATGTTTCTACAGAAGATTTTCTTCATTACTTGCATAGATTGAACTTGCGAAAAGATATTGTTATTTCTCAAATTGTTGATTTAGCAAAACAAGTTTCCGAATTCTTTGGTGAAACACTTCCCGGTTGTGTTTATCAGGCAGGAACCTTAAACTACTAATCGACTAATTTTGTATCAAACAATCGATGTGTTTACCGTTTCGCAGGTAAACACATTTTTTTATTTTATCGATTTTACAATAATTTATGTTTATGAGCGATAAACAAAATATAATTATTAAGGATTTTGTAATGAAACTTTTTTACATTTTGCTATTTGCAATTTCGTTTTTAGCGTTTTCATGCAATGACGATAAAAACGAACCAACTAATCCCGATGATAATCTTACTGGCGACAAAAACAGGCTTTATGTAAAGTTTGTTAATAATCCAGAGTCGATGTATACTATTACTTCTTTGCAATATAAAAATGCTGGTTTAGTTACATCTGGATTGAACCCGACCGGGGAATGGAGCGATAACCTGCTTAAAACAAACCAAACTCTTAAATCCGGCGAGCATACTTTTTTCTTAATTAATATTCCTCGTCAATATTGGGCTGTTTGCAGAATTGGAGTCTATGATTCTGTATCTAAACAAACTATATTTATTAACGACCAGCCGGGATTTAGTGATTATTGGATAAAACCTACAATGACTCACTGGGGTGGCGATAGCAGAACTGTAAAGGTAACCCTTGTGTTTAGAAACGACGAGAATATGATTGTGCCCACCTCTTGGAGTGATTGGACTGGCATTGAAGAATAATTTATCTGACTTTTGCCCAAATTGATAGTGATATTAAGATAACTCCTGAAGCAACAAATGTCCACACCATATCAAGGTGCGAAACAATAACACTGCAACTCAGATAACTTAGCAAAGCACCTAATAAATTTGCTGATGAGGCAATCCCCATTATTCCACCTTTGTTGCTTTCATCAGCACGATAACTTAGTGCGGAATATAAACTTGGTGCAATTGCAGCCAAAAATATACCCACAGTCGCTCTAATTGGAAATAACCAGAGATAATGATTAGAAATCACGTGCAGCAATGATGCCAATCCAGCTACCAACACAGCTGGCGAAAATATCTTGCTATAAGAAGTTGTATCATTCTTTCTGCCCCAGTATGGAGCAAAAATAATACTGAATATTCCAACAGTTGCTACTAATAGTCCTGTGATTGTTGATAGTATGCTTTGTGGTGCTCCAAGTCTTGCTATATAATATGGGAAAATTGGATTTGATAATAATATCGCCAATTGAGATAAAATAATCAACAAAATTATTTTCGACATTTCTACATTGTGGATAACCGTTTTTAAGTTATCCAACACTTTGCTTTGAGTGCTCGATGCTTCTACTCTTTGTTCTTTTACGCATCCGATAATTAATATTCCGCTGATTATGCATAATATCGCCACAATTATAAAAACGCTCCTCACTCCACTCGCATCGGATAGTATTCCCCCGAAAAATGGTCCTATTATTATTCCAGCCGATGATGCACTTTGCAATATTCCAATTGCATATCCATTGCGATTTTTGGGAGTGTTCTTGCTTACAAATGCAAGCGCTGCAGCGATAAATCCACTCGATGCTCCTTGAAAAATCCTTAATGCAAATAATTGATACACGTTTATTGAAAATCCCATCAGAAATACTGCTAATGCTAAACCAAAAATTGCCCGAATTACCATTTTTTTCTGCCCGTATCTATCCCCAAGCATCCCCCACACAGGAACCGCGAATATCGACAAAAAATATGGTCCTGCAAATACCATACTGCTCCAAAATTTTGCCTGCACGGGGTCTTTTATCCCCAATTCCAGAACAAATAACGGAAGAAATGGCACAAGCCCATTCATTCCTACCATTGCAATAAACTGTGCAATTGCAAGAATGATTAAATTACGCTCCCATAAATTTTCGTTGATTGGTCTGAATAAAATTTGACGAATTTTTTTGAATTTATTCAATAAATCCATTATTTCAAATCCGAATGAATTCTTCTGATTTTGAGAATTTCTATGAACATTTTTATACTATCCCTTATTGGGCTAACCGTCGTTCTTTCGTCATTATACCACTCTACTCCCACTTCTTTTATTTTATAATTCAATTTTTTTGCTAAAAATAATATTTCGACATCAAACGAAAACCCGTTGATTTGTGCCCGGTTGAAAATATCTGTTGCCGCTTGTTCACTAAAACATTTGAAACCACATTGTGTATCCTTTATCCCTTTTACTACAAGCATCTGAACTATTTTATTAAATGTTTTGCCCATAAATTCTCTGTAAAACGGTTGATGCTTCTTGATTAATCTATAATCAACTGCTCTTGAACCTATGCAAACATCGTATCCATCTTTGATATATTTTGTTAGTTTTTCTATTTCATATATAGGTGTAGATAAATCTGCATCTGTAAACAATCTATACTCTCCATTGGCTGAAAGCATCCCTCGCCGGACTGCCGCCCCTTTTCCATAATTTCTCCCATCACTTATTACCTTTACATCTTCAAAACTTTTGGCAACTTCGATTGTTTTGTCTTGCGAACCATCGTCTGAAACAATAATTTCATAAGTTAAATTTGTGTTTCTTAAATACTGCGTGATTAGACTTAGTGTATTTCCTAATCTTGCCTCTTCATTATATGCAGGTATTATTACCGATAATTCTGGTTTCATAATCAATATTTTTATTCTTGCTTAATTTACAAAAATACGTTATTTTTTCTTTGTGTTTAAATTTTTTATACTTATTCGCTTTGAAAATAATTAAAATATCCGATGCCGAAAGTTGTGCTGATGGTAATATCGGCTACGATATCTATTTTGACAATAATACTGACCAGAAATTTATCGGTTATCTCGCCAAATTAGGCAAAATTAAAATAGATAACACCTTTGATAACCCGTATTTTAAAATTATTGTCAAAGGTAATTTCACTCTGAAAGGTTCGATTGGCCGGAATTTTCTCCGTATGATAGTTCCTGAAAGCATTTTCAAACAAATTATTAAAGATTTCGAAAAATATATTTCGAACTATCAAAATAAATATTTATGATAATTGTTATCTTTCTGGCTTTTGGCTTTTTAACTAATTTGTCATTTGCCCAAAGCAATCCTCAACCTTTCAAATTGAGCGGCTCATCTTACCATTTCAATGAATGGCGAGAAGATGCTCCTGCTCGAACTTATCCTGTTTCAATGATTTTTCATACTCTCAAAAAATCCGACCCTAAAATTGACGACGAAATGACCGGCGACTGGATTTCTCCTTACAACTTGAAATCCAAGGCAAGAATTAACGGGTTGGGGCAATACGGTTTCTCCTTTTTATCCACATCTTCCTCACAAGATGATGATGGATATCCTGGAGCTGCTGTTCTTGCTCTTGACACCCGTAATTGTTCTGAAGTTTATCTTCGTTGGACAGCTCGCACTTATAACGTAGGGGAGAGGAACTATTTTATCCAATTGCAGTATCGTACTGATGATAAATCCAAATTCGTTAATGTTCCCAATTCAATGTATTCCTCTTCTCAAACAAAAGGCGATTTTAAGATTTTCGGACCCATCAAGTTGCCAGACAATTGTGCAAACAAAAACTGCATTCAACTGCGATGGAAATATTGCTATGCCAATGATGCCTCATCGGGCACACGCCCTCAACTTGCAGTCGATGATATTTATGTTGCCGACAACCTGAGTAGTTCGATAAATGATCCAATTGAAAATTTTGAATTTCAATTAGCTGATAAATCACTTTTCTTCACTTCAAATGATATTTCTTCAGTTGAAATTTATAATTCTTTAGGTCAAATTGTTTATTCTTCAAATTTATTTTCAGATAATGCAGTAATTGATCTGAATTTTTTGCTAAATGGACTATATTTTATAGTTTTGAAAAAAAATGATCAAATGATTTTAAAAAAAATAATTTTACATTGAATAAAATATTTTATATACTAATTGTCTTGTTTTGCACAGTTTCCTGCACAAATCCTTTTGCACCAGCTCTGCTTAAAGATGCAAAAGACGATTTCCAACTCGGAGACCAACGAACAATAGAAGGAGTGTTCAAAAATTTCAGCTACGCTTATAAATACAAAGATACAGTTCTTTATGGAAGACTTTTGCATCCCGATTTTACTTTCAACTACCGTAATTATGATAAAAATATCGACCCAACTTGGACTCGTAGCGAAGATATGATTGTTACTGCCCGGCTGTTTTCAGCAGCACATGACCTAAACCTTGTCTGGAACGAAATCCTTTACACTCGAGGAGATTCTCTTTTTTTAGATGTTTCTCGAAGTTTCTCTCTTACAATCACTTTCGCACCAAATGATATTTTAAATGTATTTGGAAAAGCTATCTTTTATTTGAAACGCGAAAATCCTAGCGATGAATGGAAAATTATTTTATGGCGTGATGAATCAAATTTTTAATAATACAGGTGATTTATGCTACAACTTAAACCAATAATTGGTATAGTTATGGGAAGCGATTCCGACCTTCCAACTATGCAGGCTGCCGCTGATATCTGCGAAGAATTCGGCGTTCCTTACGAAATAAAAATTGTGTCGGCTCACCGGACTCCTGATGATATGGCTGAATACGGTCGTAGTGCCCATAACCGTGGAATTAAAGTGATAATTGCTGGTGCTGGCGGTGCTGCTCATTTACCTGGTATGATTGCATCGCATACTCCACTCCCTGTCATTGGTGTTCCTGTCCAATCAAAAGCATTAAATGGACTTGATTCTTTATTGTCAATTGTTCAAATGCCTGCTGGTGTCCCTGTTGCTACCGTTGCCATAGGGAATGCTAAAAATGCCGGCTTGCTTGCTGTTAAAATGCTTGCTATTGCAGACCCGAAGCTTTTAGAAAAAATGATTGAATACAAAAATAAAATGG
>CALGXJ010000044.1 GCA_937936035.1 Eximiradius proteiniborus | reverse complement strand
TATCCTAGAAGCAGCGAAATTATAATCGGTCCTTCCTACGCTCCACCAAATCTATCCCAAGATAGTGTATTCTTTTATTCAGAAACTGAAACAAGAAGACTTGCAACTGCAAGCGGGCTAAATAAACGCTCATTTATTGTTAATTTCCAGCCACCGAGCAGAGCAGGTTGGTATAAATTGCGTTTCTCATCTCGCACTAACCGCATTTTGGGGGTTCGCTCCGAGCAAAGCGCTGCCGAAGTAAGCGACGATGCTACTGTAAATATCGGTACTGTTCAATTAACTGTCCGCGATCTTAGAAAAGTGCTCAAAGAACTTCAAAATAATCTTGAAAAATTCAATCTTCCTGATGCTAATGAGTTTATCAAAACTCGTGATATTGATAAATTTAATCAAAAAATTCAGGCTGCTATCGAAGTGGCTATGTCCGACCGCGAAGCAACCGATCTGATTGGCAAAATTAGATTGTTTAGCTACATTGCTCAGTTGCTCGCTCCGGGTATGTCCTCCAATTTCGACCAAAACCGTGGCAGCATTGAATTTAACGTTCGTGTAATTACTCCAAAACCAAATATTGCAGAACCTACTATCAATATGGCTTCTGCTATGTATTGCTTCGATGCAGTTAATCACGTCTTCGATATTTCAATTTCTCCTTACCAGCCAGGTCAGAATGCTGTTACTGGTAACGTGCTTGATAAGAGCGGAAATGTTGTTTCAAGAATTACTTTCAGAGCATTGGACGAAATCCCCGGTTCGGGTGTCTCCACTCCACGTCAGGGCGAAAAACGCGACTATCGCGGTACTGTCGATGCTAAACTTTCACCGGGTGAATATAAAATCGAAGTTCTGCATAATTTGCAATCCCGTCGCGCTACTCAATCAGCTACACTCGGTATTTTCAGAACTGGTCTGACTGATGAAAGCGAACGTAAAATCATCAATACTATCGATGCTTACGCTTACTATGGTGGTTCGCTCTTGCTCGATGTGATCCCCGAATCCGGCAACAAAATTGCTGCTAACCAGTTCCGTATTTATGCATACTTCGACAATGATATGCAAAAGCCACCAATCGAAGGTCTTGCGATTACCCGCAATATGAATTTCGTCTATACTCCCGATAAAGATAAAATCTCAATCCGTGTTACTTGGGTTCAGCCAGCCTCAGGTGTCGAAGTTGAACTATTCCCAACTCGTTCATTCGAAATTAAGCAAGAACCTGCTTCCGTCAATACACGTGATATGAGAGTTGAAGTTTCTGGGCAACCTCAAAGAATTAAGATTTCCATCAAAGGAATTAGAATTTCTAAACCTACTACTGGCGTCGAAGGCACTTTGGCTACTGTCCGTGCCGAAGCTAAAACTATCTCCGAAAAGACAGGAACTCTCAACGCTTACGAGCTCGCTGCCGGCCCGGAAATTGAAGATGCCGGCGATGGCACTTATAATATTAACCTTGAAATGTCCGGCAACTTGCCACGTGGTGAAACTAAAATCAAAGGTACTTTAACAATTCCTGTTAATGTTGTGGCAATTAATCCGATAAATAATAAACAATCGCGTTCAAGTGCTCAAAGAGTTACTGTTAGCATCGATTACTCACCTGAACGTGGTGGTCCAAGACGTAGATAATTCTTATATTCCTGAGCGGAGAGACGGCTCTCCGCTCAGACAATTGAAATAAATTATTTATTGAAATTAAGATTTTACAAGGGATATAAAATGATGAAGAAATTATCATCGGTATTAATTCTAAGTATACTCTTCGGGGTCGCTTTGAGCTTTAACGCTAATGCTCAAATTGATGAATCTTTCCGTATCAAACTCGAAAGTATTTTAAACAAATTCAAAAACTACAGATTTTCTACTATTTCTATTTATCGTATCAAAGATATTGGCGATATTCGCAAAGCTATTCGCGTCCAGGACGAAGCGCTTACCCGCACCGTTGCCGTAGCCGACGAAGCTTGCGTCAAAAATGCAGATAGAACTATCGTAGACTTTGTCCGCTCGCAGGTTGAAGCCGGCGCAAGCGACATCGCAATTAAGCAAGGTATGCTCTCTCGTGGTTACGAAGTGCCCGCCGATATTGATTGTATTATCCAAAGCTTGCAATCCCAGGGTCAATCCATTGCTACCGTTCAAAATGTTTATGTAGTTACTACTCGTATGGAACGCGACCAGATTGTTCCTTCTTCTATTATTGCTATGCTTGTTTCCTACGATAGCGAGGATGATATCGAAAAATCATTGCGTCAGGTGCCACCTCGCAATATATATACTAATCCTGAACTTTTTGCTTTCACTCTCGACGAAAACGAATACCGTGCTTTCAATATGTATGAACTTATTGTTACGGCTTTCCGTCAGGGCAACGTCGAAAACAAAACTCTTGAAGCTCAAGGCTTCGGCACTTTCAAGAAATTTGCTCCTAAAGTTTATGGCACTTCTCAATCGCTCGTCAAAAATGAATACGAAATCACTCCTTTCGACGTGCAAACATTTATGAGAATTTCCGACGGGCAACCTCTTGACTATGAACTTCGCAAAAATGAATTAATTCTCAGCTCCGATTTAATTAGCTGGCGCCATTACGAACAACCTATGATTGTTTATTCCGACGGCTATGTTGATACTCTCTCTACTGTAACCAACCAGAGCTTACCTCAATACGGCGTCGAACTTAAATACGGTATCGACGAAATCAACTATCCGAGCTTGTGGAGCGAAAGATTAACTTTATCTGCTATTTGGGAAAATGTGAAACTCGGTTTCATTCTGCCTACGTCCGGCTGGGCTTCTCTTTCGAAAGATTTCTATAATGTCGATAGAAAATTGACTTCTGGTAGTATCGGTATCTCTGCCTCTGGCGATTTCCCGATAAAAGTTATTCCTCAAAGTGGAATCTTTAATTTCACTTTTGGCTACATCTTCGGAGATGCTAACGAACCTGATTATAAAAGTCGCAAAAAGAGCATAAATGACTATTCTGATGTTGCTGCAATGCGAAATGCTCTGTTCAAAGATGAAGATTATATGATTAGATTTAACGCTTCTTTGCACTATACATTTGGTATTGCTATCGATGACGACTACTGGCTGCGTTTCGGTCTCGGCGGAACCACCTATACTGCCGACAGATGGTACAACAAAGTTATTGAAGACAAAGATAATGATATTATCAAAACTAAATATGTTAAAAAGTCTTCCGATAATGTAACCGGCATAAGTGCTAAACTCGACTTTATGGCAAAAAATGCACGTACCCCGTATGGTGCTTCTATTCAGTATTTTGATGAATCAATTTTTGCGAATATCTGGCTAACTGTTCCTATTGTTCGCAATCGCGTTGCTGTTCGCTTCGATGCAAAAGGCTATTCTGCAGCTATGAAAGGCAAACTACGCGATTGGGAACTAAACAGTGTGTTTATGCCAACCGCAAGATTAATTTTTACATTTTAATTAAGAAGATTAGTTAAATTAAATAGAAAGAATACTATGAAAAGATTTTTCTTGACAGTTATCTTAGCAATTGCAGCACTGAGCGCTGTTAATGCACAAACAGGCAGAATTACTAATGAAAGGGAAATAGTTGATTCGCTTACAACTATCGACCCCGAAATTATCAAATATTTCCCCCGTTGGAAAGTTTGCGAACCTGACCTACAAATTCAAATTTATCAAACTTTCCTCTTTATGGGGTTCAGCAAAAATGATTTAAACGAACAAAATATTGAAATTCTTGCCGCTCCCCGCGAAGATGAACGCGATCCCTACGAATTGCTTATGATTAATTGCGGCAAAGCTTCTATGAATGCTGTTCAGATCGAATACTATATGGGCGATAAACTTGTTCGCTTCCTTACCGGTGAATACGTTTATCAGGGGAAAGACAGAGGCTTTCCTGCAGAAGTTGCTCGCAGAGACTACTGCTATACCGAAGTTCCTATCGAATATCCTTTGCAGGCATCCCAGGCTGAAGTTATCCTCGATTATATTAAGCAACCTACAAACGTAAAGCAAGCTTTCACTGTTTCGCTTTTTGAGCAATCACTCAAAGTTGGTGCTACCGGTTTTTGGCTTCGCTCAATAGTGGGTTCCGACCACGTTGGCTATCCATTCTGGTCTGCCGGCGAATCTAAAATCATTCTCCAGAGACCTTTATATGTTAATAGTGATTATTCCACTCGTCAGGGTATTCCTTACCTTATTAATGCTTATTTAGGTGGAGGATACCGTATGACTTCCGGCTTGGGCGATAACGATTTGTTCTCGTGGGTTTCCAACCGGGTTCTGAATGCTGCTCCCGGCGGAAAATTAATTGCTGGCTTTGATTTTCATATGCCTTTCCATCCTGCATTAGGCTTTGCTTTTACAGCTGAAATACCTCTCGAAAAATTATCTACTTACGGTATTGATAGAACAACCTACGGCTCATACGTGCCAGCTCATTTCGACCAGATCCAATTCAAAGAAGGTGATGTCCGTGCCGATATTTCTACTATCGCTGCCGTTGCTCCTGTTATTCGCTCCACTGGCTATGCTACTATTTTCTACAATTGGTGGATTGATAAATCGAACCCTGAAAATTACTTCCGTTTCGATCTCGGGCTTAACTATTCGGAAGTTCGTGAAACAGCTCTCTATTACTACCCAAATACTACAAATGGTTATAACTACGAAATTACTGTTGATAATATTCTTGGTCTTAAAACATACAAGCCGAAAGAATTCGCTGACTGGATGTTTGCAAAAGTTGAATATCGCAATCAGGCAATCTTCCCGTTTGGTGCAAGCGTTCAATTCTCTAATCAGATAATGTTAGGACGCATCTGGTTGCCATTATTTAGCAACTGGTTCTATATCGAAGCTAAGTATTCTACTCCTTTGCGCACTGAGCGTCCTTATGAAATCAAAAACTTCTTTATGATTTCACCATTATTGAGAATTACAATATAATTTGGTGTGATTTTATAATTGCCCCACTGTATCTGTTCAGTTGGGGCAATTTTTTATGTATAAAAAAATAAAAGAATTAAAATGATTATTAGAAAATCAATTTTTTGTTTATTTGTTTTTTTGCTCGTTAATTCCGTCTTTTCACAAGATAAGATAAATCGCATCGAACTATTGCAGGAAACAAAAGTCGAGTCTGCCCGAAAAGAAATCGAAATATCAATCAGAAATGTTGATATTTCTAAATTCCCTGAAATGCGTGTGATTATTGAAGCATACAACAAACTCGGCGAACCAATTGATACATTAACAACTGATAATCTGTTCGTTTTCGAAAAAGGTGTTCCTAAAAAAGTTACCAAAGTCGAAAAAATTCCCGTTGTGGATAATGTTTTGGTCGATTTTGTTTTCGCTATCGATATTACCGGGTCGATGCAAACTTATATCAATCAGGTGAAAGATAATATTGCCGATTTTA
>CALGXJ010000043.1 GCA_937936035.1 Eximiradius proteiniborus | reverse complement strand
ATTTACTAAATTAATATTTATTTCGGCATTCTATTGCTTCTGTAAAACTCACTTAATTGCTCCTGAAAAATTCAACAACTTCTCGAAATATTTATTATTCAATTGATTAGTTAAACCATTATTTTTCGCATAATAATGTTTGCGAACTTTCTTATTTTTGTGTTTATTCTTAATATAATTTTCGAAATATGTTACAAGTTGTTCAATATCAAAAAGATGGGCGATTGGAAGTTGCCGAACTTCCTTCGCCGCAATGTCCAGCTGGGGGAGTTCTTATCCAGACACGTTTTAGCTTGATAAGTGCCGGCACAGAAAGAACCTCAGTCGAAAATACTCAATCAAGTTTGCTTTCACGTGCACGAAAGCAACCAGAGCAGGTGCGTCAGGTGCTTAATATGGTTAAGCGTGACGGGCTTCGCACAACAATTGGCAAAGTTTTAAACAAACTCGATTCATATAAATCTCTTGGTTATTCAGTTTCTGGTGTTGTCGTCGAAAGCGATGTCGATAGCTTCTCGCCCGGAGATAAAGTTGCTGCTGCTGGTGCCGGCTATGCTGTCCACGCTGAATTTGTGGCAGTTCCAAAAAATTTAGTCGTTCGTATTCCCGAAGGTGTCTCTTTCGAAGATGCCGCCTATACTACGCTTGGTGCAATTGCTATGCAGGGTTTTCGTCAAGCCGAACCCGTTCTTGGTGAAACAGTTGCAGTTGTTGGGCTCGGTTTGCTCGGTCAGATTACTGTTCAGCTTCTAAAAGCCGCCGGCTGCCGTGTTGTGGGAATGGATATTAATCCCGACACTTTCGATTATGCAAGGAAATTCGGTTGCGACTTGCTTCTGAATTCTAAAAATTCCCCGGATGTTATTAATACTGTGAATTCATTTACTAATGGCTTCGGTGTTGATAGCGTTATTATCACAGCAAGCACAAGTTCGAATGAACCTACTGAATTAGCTTTGAATATCTGCCGTAAGCGTGGCAAAATCGTTGTCGTTGGTGCTGTTGGAATGAATATTCCTCGCAGTCTTTTCTACACAAAAGAAATTGATTATCGTATTTCTTGCAGCTACGGACCCGGTCGATACGATCCGTATTACGAGGAATACGGGCAGGACTATCCTTTTGCTTATGTTCGCTGGACCGAAAACCGTAATATGAAGGCTTTCCTGCAGTTGATTGCCGAAGGAAAATTGAACTGTCGTGCTCTCACTACACACACTTTTCCGATTACTGATGCAGTCCGAGCTTACGACTTGATTACCGGCAAAACCACCGAACGCTATCTCGGAATACTTCTTCGCTACAACGAAAATTCAAAGCCAGAAAGCACAATTATTGTTAAACAATCTGAATTCAAACAAGAAAATGATATAAATATTGGGTTTATTGGTGCTGGCAATTTTGCCCAAAACAATTTACTGCCTGCACTAAAAAATTGCAATGTCGGCTTTTTGAGTGTTTCCACCTCTACAGCTGTTAATGCAAAAAGTGTCGCTGAACGTTTCGGATTTGCCCAAGCTTCCACAAATTCTGATCACATTGCAAGTGATCCAAGAATTAATACTTTATTTATTGCATCTCGCCACGATAGCCACTCGCGCTATGTAGTCGAAGGGCTTCGCTCCGGAAAAAACGTCTTTGTGGAAAAACCTCTTGCTATAAGTTTCGAGCAACTCGATAGCATAAAAGACGCTATTGCGAGCAGCAAGTCCAGACTTATGGTTGGATTCAACAGGCGATTCTCTGCTCCATTCGCAAAAATGAAAGAATTTTTTGCCAACCGTCAAGGGGAAATGGTTATTAATTACAGAATTAATGCTGGATTTATTCCATCCACTCATTGGATTCATTCTCCTGAACAAGGCGGTAGAATTATCGGTGAAGTTTGCCATTTTATTGATTGTGCTGTGTTTCTTACAGAGGCATTGCCAATAAGCGTATTTGCTACAAGCGTTTCTTCCGACAATTCCCAGATGCCTAATCCCGATAATGTTTCTATTAACCTGAAATTTAGCGATGGTTCTATCGCTAATATAGTATATTTTGCAAATGGAAGCAGTTTGCTCGAAAAAGAATATTGCGAAGTTCATTGCGAACGCAAGTCAGCCATAATGAACAATTTCACCGAGCTTGATTTATACAGTAATAAACATCAATCATTTAAATTTGATGGGAAAAAAGGTATTGCCGAAGAAGTTCGTGCCTTCATTGATGCTGTTCGTTCTGGAAAACCAAGCCCTATATCAACTGAAGAGATAATAAAAACTACCGAAGCCACTTTCTACGCCATCGAATCTCTTAAAACTGGCTTGCCAATAAAATTTTAGCGTAATTTACCTAAATCTATTGTCGAATAATTATCTATAATTTGCTGAATTTCAGGTGATTGCTCCAATGCAATCGCCTGTTGCTTTTTGGGAAGAGAGCGGAAAGTCCTTGCATAAGAGTGCTGAATTAAAGTTCCCAATGCCCCGACAGATAAGTCCCCATCCAAAACAACCGTGTTCCAATTGCGTTTGTTCATATGGTAGCCAGGTTCGATGCAACTGAATTTCTCTCTTAGCTCATCAATGATTTCTGGCGAACATTTTAGATTTACCCTTAGCGGCACTCTCACAAGCGAAGTAAGTGCAAAAATTTTGTTGCAAATTCTATAACAAATTGTTTCCTCATCGAATGGAAAATCGAAAGTTACTTCTGGCAATCCAAGACAATAATTGTGTAAGCCTTCGGCATCCATCAGTGTTTACCTATCCACTCAATCCCAAAATATCTTGTAATTTTATCCGAATTTTTGAAATTATTCAGCAGATCACGGAATTGAAACTGAAGAGTAAACCCATAACCAAGCGAATAACGCAAAGATGCATTCAAAAAGCCCTTTCCTTTTGTTTTTCCAACTTTCCATTCGAATGCACCTGCATTGTATTCAGCGTTTACAGCAACCCTGTTTCCAATAGATTGCTCAATTCCAGCGTAATAGTTTATAAAAAAATCATCTGTAACATTTTCGAATGAATAGTTAAACCCGGCGTGAGTGGCAAGCGAACCCAAATCCCAGCGAAAATTTTTGCTTAAAGCAAGGAAAACACCCGGCGACGAAACCGCATATCTGTTCGAACTGTTTGAATATGTTCCCGTACCACGTGTGGATAGACCTATTGCAAATGCAGGCACTTCAATAGTCTCATTGACAAATCTATACTTTAGCAGTATTGCCGGAATATTTTGCAAAGTAATTTCTCCGGAGCCAACAAAATTTTGTGCAGAAAGAGCCGCTCCAATATTAAAATTTCTCCAAAGCGCATAATTGAAAGTAAACGCCAGCCCGCCACCATCGAAATACACTAAATCAACAGCATAGTCTCCCTTGGGAATCACACCGGCTGTCGGCATATCGACTATATCGCGTGTTTCGAACGCAGCAGCGTTGCCAGCCGTCCCCTGACAATAACAATTAAGCGAAAATGTAAGAAGTAATATTATTATTAAACTTTTCATACAGATTTTAAACTTTTCAATTATTTTAAAAATACTTAATTTTACTAAAATATCATTAATATATTTAAGAAAGAGATGACAGTTATTTTTTCTAAAAAGTGCGAATTAGCTCTGCAAGCAGTTCTTTATTTAGCTCATAAAGACGAACAATCGCTTACTTCTGCACTCGAAATCTCTGAAGAAATTGGTATTCCCAAAGAATTTACCTCAAAAATTCTTCAAGCACTTACTAAAAGTGGAATAGTTGGTTCCCGAAAAGGCAAATCCGGCGGGTTTTATTTAGCTCATCCACCGCAGGATATAAAACTTATTGATATTGTTGAAGCAATCGATGGGACTGGTGTTTTCCACCGCTGTGTGATCGGTTTTCCCAATTGTTCCGTTGATGAACCCTGCCCCGTGCACGACGAATGGGGAAAATTACGCGAAGAAGCCTTGCGTATGCTTTCGGCACGCTCTTTAGCAGAGCTTCAACAGCAAACAATTGCCAAAATTGAGGCAATCAGACAAAAAAATAAAAACGTCGGAAAAGCAGACTAATAGAAATCAATGTATTTTTCGACCGCTTCGATTGATTTTCTTAGCAGCTCCTCATCGACAAGGCTCGAATTGCACTCTTTTGCAGCAAGCAAGCAATGATACGACTTTTCCCACTGCTTGCGGTGCATAAAACACGCCGAAAAAATAAACTGTTTCAATCCTTCGTAATTTTTATTTGTAAAAATATAATTCTGATGCTCCAATATATATTTCCAGTCATTCAGGCTTGTTGCTATCTGGAATAGCCTCAGTTGTGCCAACTCTAAATTATCAACTGAAAGTTCCCTTGAAGAGAGAATTTTCTGAAAAATTTCTTTTGCGGTTATAAAATTGTTCATAGAAAATTCGGTATTAGCAAGATGAAAAAGCAAATAATCAGATGGCTGGCGTGCAAGTTCTTTCTTTATAAGTTCTAAATTGCGTTGTTTTTTTTCTGTTGAATTATCTATGTAACCAAAATGCTCGATTGTTATATCACTTTCATAAATATCCAAGCCAAGCTCAATGATGCTTTCAAAAATTTGTTCGTGAATGGCTCCTCTATATCGAATTTTGGAATGATTCCTGAAAATGCGTGTGTAACGGTGCTCAATAAAACTTGATTTATCATCTGTGAGATAATTTTTTATTATGCAAGAAATCCCACCAATTCTATTATTTTCAAATATCTTACTGCATTTCTCCATTGAAAATGGAAGTAAAGATTCATCTGCATCAAGAAAAATAATCCAATCACCTCGAGCAAATCTCAACGCATAATTCCTGATTTCTGCAAAATCATTGTTCCATCTCTTGAAGTAAATTTCGCAATTTGAATTAGCTGCAATTTTTGCTGTATTGTCAATCGAGCCGGTATCGACAACTATTATCTGCGAGCAAACAGGTTGCAACGAACTAATTGCTTTTGCAATGTTCTTTTCTTCGTTTTTTGCAATTATGCAACCTGTGAAGTTCATTTTTCAGATTTCAATATTGGGAATTTAATTGTAACAGTTGTATAAACATTTGGCTGGCTTTTTATCAGGATTTCGCCACCAACAATTTTTGCTATTGCTTTGACAATTGCAAGCCCAAGCCCCGATCCCTGCTGTTCGTACATATCTCGTTCGAATTGAATATACGGTGCAATACTGGAAATTTGTTCAAGTGTCATCCCGCGACCAAAGTCTGTTATATGAATAAAGTAATAGTCATTTGAAATATTCGAATTGATTTTTATTGGCTTTCCACGTTCAGAAAATTTATAAGCATTATCGAGTATTTCTTCGATAGTCTTCATAAATAAATCTTCGGGGACAGCCAAATTTGCTTCTTCCAAATCAAGCTCTATATCGTTCGACCTTCCTGCATTTCCTGCTGAATAAACGACAATATCCCGGATTAGAAAATCTGCAAGCGGAGTTTTTTTCTGACGCAATTTTGCAACTTCGTCAGGGTTCGAAATAATTAATTGTAATTTGGAGTAGAATAGGTAATTCTCAAATAATCTTTGTATTCGTTGTGCAGATTCATTGATGTTTTGTAAGATACCGAGGGCTTCATTATACGATGTATGGTCGTAGTGCTTTCGCAAAAAATCAGATAATCCCAAAATAATATTCAGAGGTGTTCGGACTTCGTGGGGCATATAACTTCGCAAACTATTTGCAAGCATCTCATATTTTGAGTTGAACTTTTTCTCTGTTGTCTCTGCTTTTTCTATACGTTTATGCACTGCTGCAATCAGCTCATCAAAATCAAAAGGTTTGGTAATATAATCATCTGCTCCGAGGTTCATCCCTTCGCGAATATCGTGGCGAGATGATTTTGCAGTAAGAAAAATAAATGGTATTAATTCAGCAGAAGGATATTTTTTCAGTTCTTGCAGAACGGATAGCCCATCCATTTCCGGCATCATAATATCGCAAATAATCAGGTTTGGGATAACAGTTAATGCAACATTAATTCCTTCTTTCCCGTTATTTGCTTGAAATACTTCAAACCCATTAATACTAAGTATTTTAGCTATATCTTTTCTGATTTCATCTTCATCTTCAATTACTAATATTTTCTTTTTCATATTAATTTCCTGCACTATATGGAATTGATACAGTAAATGTAGCTCCCCTGTTTATTTTACTTGTGAAATCTAATTTGCCATTTAGGATTTTTACTGCATTTAGCACTACCTGCAATCCAATACCACTACCTGATATTTTCCCTACATTATCAGCACGATAGAATAAATCGAAAATCTTTTCCTGTTCGTCATCCGGAATTCCAATCCCATAATCTCTTATTGCATAAGAAAAATTATCTTCGTTGAAATATAATTTTACATCTATTGGTGTGTCCGGCGAAGAATACTTTGCTGCATTCGAAAGCAAATTAAGCAGTATTAACCTAAGCAATCGTTCATTTGTTTCAACTGTATTTTTGTAACCAATATTAATGAAGAATATCTCCCTTCTTTTTAGCAAAGTGGTCTGAAATTCATTGATTAGATTTTCTGTGAATTGAATTAAATCTATTTGTTCTATATTGTCCTTTTCAATTATTTTATCTTTTTCTTTGCTTATAAACAACATATTTTCAATTAAATCAGTTAAATTATCTACTGTTTTCACAATCCTGGATAGGTATTCGTGCTTTTCTTCTTCTGAAAGGGAATCCTTGTATTTCCCAAGCATTTGCGCCGCAGAACGAACAATTGTAAGAGGTGTACGAAATTCGTGAGACACCATACTTACAAAACGCGTTTTCATCTGCCCGACTTCTTTTTCCTTATCGAGCATTATTTTCAATTCTGTTTGCACTTTGTGGTGTTGATCTATTTCGTCCTTTAACTTTTTAACTAATATTTGCAGATCTTGCGTTCGTTCTTCTACTTTAAGTTCTAATGTTTGGTTTATTTGTTTCAGTTCTTCCTGATATTTTTTGATTTGAGTAATATCAATAAAACAATCAATTCTTTTCTTTGTCGAGCCAATGCTTGCGAAAGAAGTTGTTCGTATTATTGGAATTTTTTCGCTATTTGCATTAATTAAATAGGATTCGAAATTTTTATATGTTTCGGATGAGAAATCAGGATCGTTGTAATCAATTTTTTCAAGAAAATCGTATATTTTTCTTCCAAGTATTGCCTCTGCTTCTAATTGGATTAACTCTTCCGCAACTGGATTGATTTTCGTGATTTCGAATGTATTCCAGTCGTGAATTATTATGCCGGTTTGCACTGCATCGAAAATCGCATTTAGCTCACGTCGGCTTTGAGCTAAATCCATAGTTTTTGTTGCAACCATCTGCTCCAAACTTGATTTGGTTGTATGTAATTTTTGTTGCAACAATACATTTTCCACACTTGCAGAGAGAACCCTTGAAAATAGAGTAGTGGCAATTTTAAGCTCATTTGTTACAGGCGTTTTGTCATTAGTATTTATTAAACTAATTCCTATCACTCCGAATGAAGCGACTAATGGCACTGCTATTGAAGCCAGTCCATCGAAATTTGATGAACCGTAAGCCATTGAACCATTCGCAAGCGCTTCGCTGATTATTCCATTTTGAACACAAGAATTGAAAATTTGTTCTATGTTGTTTTTTTCTGTTTCAGGCAGGTAGCTGTTCAACTCCCATTCAAGAGTGTTGTTTTTCGCAAAATAAATCGCCGAAGAAACTGAATTTGGGAATTTATTTAAAACATTCAGACCATTTCCAAGTATATCAGGTAATCTCTTGAAATTCCTGTTTACCTCTAAAAACTCCTTTATAGCATCAAAGTATATGCTTTGCAGGTATTCAGGATGTTCTTCGTTGCTCATTTATTTATTCAATATAACTAAACAT
This sequence comes from Eximiradius proteiniborus, assembly GCA_937936035.1. Classification (GTDB taxonomy): domain Bacteria; phylum Bacteroidota; class Ignavibacteria; order Kapaibacteriales; family UBA2268; genus JAKIZO01. The sequence continues at coordinate 6,004 of CALGXJ010000043.1, read as the reverse complement.
CAGTTTAAAAGAAAAATACCGATTGCTGCTTCGTATTCAAGCAACAAAGTATCGTAGTTCTTCGACCAAAAATTATCAGGCAAGTTCAGTGCTTTCCACGCATCAAGATTTGGCGTCGGAACGATATCGTCCCCCGCTTGCCCGAGTTGGAGCAGAGAAGCAACTGTGTTGGCGATATGAACGCATCCAACAAGCACATTATTTGGACTATCTACTCTGCCAACAGCGTGGTATCTAATAGCATCCTTCAAAGATTGTGGCAATTTCCATTTCTCTGCCAATATCTCACCTGCAATAATGTGATTAACCCCTAATACTGCATTCTCGGCTTCACGTGCTGGTAGGTTTTTTTCCATAGCGTATTCAATTGATTTTGCATATTCATCAGGCACAAATTTCAGGAACAGTAATTTCCCTATATCGTGCAGAATTCCTGCCAGAAAATAATTTTCAAGGTTTGTTATGCGAAGTGTCTTCCCAAGCAAGCGAGTAATAATACCCACCGCTATTGAATGCCTCCACAAGTCTACTGGATTTATCGGGAAATTGCCTTTCATCTTGCGAAATATATCAATTATTCCCATCGCAATCACTAGATTACGCACTTCCTCGAAACCTATAAAGATAATCGCCTGCGAAATTGTTGAAATTCTTCCACGAAATCCATAAATTGGCGAATTTGCTGCTTTCAGTACTTTTGCCGCTGCAGCCTGATCTTCTGCAATAATATTTGCAACATCTTGTGCTGTTGAACGAGGGTTCGACATTACATCCGACAACGTCGAATAGATCGTCGGCAAGGTTGGGAATTCATCAGCACGGGCTATTAGTTTATTTAAAATATCCATATCATTTCTTCACCGGGTTAGACAATTTTTTGGCAAGATGAAAGACAGCAACTTTGAATAAATCCTCTTCTATCGGAATACGCGGCGTCCACGATGTTCTTTGAGCAATACTTTCTAATATTTGTTTTTGCATCTCTTCCGAAATCTCTGATGTTCCCTCGTCTTCAGCACCGGCAGTTACCTTTATTGTCCTAATGTTCCAGGTTTTCAGAAAAGTTGCGTGCTGCTGCGAAAGCACAACACCCGATGCAAGAAGAACCTGTCCGTAACGATTTACAATGGGTTCAGCTATTATCATTCCGTCTTGTATGTCCTCTACTGCAATTACCTTTGCCATCACTTATCCTCGAAATGTTTCAATTTTGATAATGCGTCGTATTTGGTGAAATCAAAGTGAACTGGTGTAATCGTAACATATCCTTTTGCTAATGCAGCATCATCAGTTTCCAGATTATCATCGCTTTCTAAGCAATATTCACCAGCAAACCAATAATACTTTCGTCCAAAAGGATCTAACCTCATTTCATAAGTATCTTTCCAATACGATGAACTATGTTTAGCAACTTTTATACCAAGAATTTTTTCTTTTGGTATTGCAGGAACATTTACATTGAGCAAAAAATTTGGCTTCAAATCGCTTTCAAGCAATTTTCGCGCAATAACGAGAGCATATTCGGCCGCGGCATCCATTGAAACACTTGTATCGTGCGAAGCCACCGAAATTGCTATCGACGGAATTCCTGCAAGCATCCCCTCGGTTGCTGCCGCTACTGTTCCCGAATATAGTATATTTATTGCAGTATTTTGTCCGTGATTTATTCCGGAAATTACTAAGTCTGGCTTTTCTTCCAGCAAATTAGATAAAGCAATTTTCACACAATCCGACGGCGTCCCATCAATTGCATACCCAAAAAGCGAACCGTTCCGCTTTACCTTTGTTACTCTCAATGGGCGGGCAACTGTGAGAGCGTGTCCAACTGCACTTTGCTGGCGGTCAGGTGCTGCTACCACTACTTCTCCCAATTGCGAAACAGCACTTGCCAGCGCGTATATTCCGGGTGAATCTATTCCATCGTCATTTGTAACTAAAATCTTGTATTTTTTTCCCATCAAAAACTGCTATTTTGTTAATAATTATTAATTTAAAAACGCAGAATAATAATATTTATTGAAACAAAAATTAATTTATATTTGTTAATTTAAACATTAATATTTATCCAATTATCTGATTTTTTGCCTGGTTTATGAACTTATACAGATATATCTCTAATGCACTCGCAAAATCAAGAAAAAGTCGATTCCTTCGCTTTGCTCGATTGGTGTCGCTTCTTAGTGTTATGCTGGGCGTCATCGCATTATTGCTAAGCTTAGCAATTCTTCACGGTTTCGAAAATGAACTTCGTAATAATACTACAAAATTCACTTCTCATATCGTAGTATTCAGCTACAACAAAGACCCTTTCTATGATGCACGCGAAATTTCTGAAAAAATCAAAGCTAATTCCGATATTATTTCTGCTGTTCATCCGGTTATCGAAGGCGAAGGACTTGTCCGTTCAGCTAACTTTGTTGATGGCGTAATGTTCAGAACCTACAATCCAAAGTTCGACCCTAATGGATTTTCTAAACTTATTTCCGGAAATAATCATTTTTCAAGCGATAGTGCTAATGAAATTATTGTGGGCGAACCATTGCTTAGAAAACTTGCACTCCGAAAAGGTGATTTTGTGAATTTGTATGCTATCAACATTAGGGATAACATTACAAATTACAAAATAAAGAAATTTAAAATTGTTGGCACTTACAAAACCGGAATGACAAGCTATGATGAAACTCTTGTGCTTCTGCCTGAAACTACCGCTCGTAATTTCTGTGGAATGCCTCCAAATTCTGCAAATAAAATTGAAATTTTCATCAAGGATATAAGCAAAGCAAGCGAAGTTTCGCATTCAGTTATGGATTTCTTAGGCTTCCCGTATTGGACTATGACCTATTATGAAATACATTCATCATTATTTGCGTGGATTGAACTTCAGCGTGAGCCTATTCCTTTGGTCCTTGGCATTATTTCACTTGTTGCGATGCTCAATATTATTACTACTTTAATAATAACTGTCATCGAAAAAACCCGCACCATAGGTATTTTGAGAACCTTGGGCATAAGCAAAATGGGCATTGTCAAAATATTTGCTTATCAAGGATTTCAGATTGGGCTTTATGGTGTTGCCGCAGGATGTTTGTTATCGTTTGTTTTTTGCTTTTTGCAGCAACAGTATAAATTCATCCATCTTAAAGGCGAGATATACTTTTTAGATTCTTTGCCAATTCTAATTTCACCAGTGCATTATGCCGTTGTTGCCTCAATTACATTTGCATTAGTGCTGTTGGCATCAATTCTGCCCGCTGTAATTGCATCAAAAATAAAACCAGTATCCTCACTTAGATTTAAGTGATTATTTATCAACGAGTTATCTATTCAATTTTCTTTTATTGATTGCAAAAGTTATTTTACTTTGCAGATAAAGATTATTTTTCTATTTTTGAAAATAATGCCATTGCAAATGCACGGGAAACAGGTGAAAATCCTGTACGGTTGCGCCGCTGTAAGAGCTACTTTGGCTTTTCGCTTGCCCTCGAGCAAGCAGCCACTGTTCAAAACGAATGGGAAGGCAAAGCACAAGGGTTCGATGCTCAAGTCAGAAGACCGATTTGCAGTGCTCATTGACCACCCGGTGTGGTACATCAGCGCAAACTGATGAATGAGGGAAGCGAAAGAACACACTTTCTCTTTCATTTCCTTCAGATTTTATAGATAAAATAATAATTGGAGGTTTTAGTATGAAGCATTTCTATGCGTTCTTCGCATTAATGTTTGTCAGCATTTTTTGTTTAAATGCTCAAAATAATGTATCAGTCGGCTCTCAGCCATTTATGATTTACAACTATAATACTGATTTTTATGTGTTATGTAAAGGTGTTGATGCTAATTTCGACGGCAACTTCGACCCAAGCACCGACGAACGTCCCTCGCTTTGGCGCAACAACCCAATTGGGATGGGACCGCTCTCGGCTTCCAAAATAATCGAATTTCCTTTCGGTTTGAATAGCTTTCCTGTAAGAGCTCTTTTTGTCGATAAGTTTCTTTATATTCAAACTAATGGATATATCTGGAAATATGATATTACAGATGGCTCCCTTCTCGATTCTATAGAATTTCAACACACCGTTTATGGATTATCCATCTATAATGGATTGCTCTATGTATCTGCTCGCATCACTCCTCCCGGCTCCTGGACACCTGAACACAATTATGTGATTTCTATCGACCTTGCCACAAAAGAAGCAAAAGACACTATCGAAACAAAAATGAATACGCAAATGTGTCAGATTTCCAACGAAAAACTGTATGTGCTTAACGAAGGCACCGGAGCGGAAGATAGCTACGTAACAGTTTACGACTTATCCACAAAGGAAGAAATCAAGTCCTATGCTGCTGGTTCATTCGGCAATTATTTTGAAATCAGAGATAACCAGCTCTATATTGTATCAAACGGAAACCATAAGGTATTCAGATATTCTCTCGATAATGACGAATCTTTCGAATACGAAGTTGGCACAACTGGTTGGGACGGTCCGCGAGAACTAGTGTTCAGCCCTGACGGCACAAAATTCAGAGTTTCTGCTTATGATGGCAATATCTATGAATTCAAGACTACAAACAATCATCCAGTCAATACAATCAATACAAGCAAAAAAGTTGAAGGAATGCTCTGGATAAATTATTTTGAAAATGATGTATTTATTGCTGCATTAGTGAATAACTTCGACTATTCAGCAAACGACTTCGTTTCTGTTTGGATAAATCCTATCGCAAGCGTAAGCGATTTAGCACAAATGATCAAAGTTTATCCTAATCCCACATCATCTTTTATTAAAATCGAAGCAAATAATCTAAGTTTCGATGATTTTTCTATTATTTCACTCGATGGTAAAATCGTAAAAGAAGGAAAACTGTTCACTAATTTAATTGATCTCAGCCAAATTGGTGCAGGAAAATATTTCGTTCGTCTTGCCAATCAAAAAGAAACTGTTGCCATACCAATAACAATAGTCAAGTAATGTGACATAGCAACGCAAACAAAATCGGGGCTTCCCGATAAGCCCCGACTGTTTGCTTAAATGTATTGTTCTTCTTCATCGTCGTTATAAAAATATTCTTCGTTAGCAATATCTTCGTATTCAGGCCATAAGTCCTCCATTCCCTCAATCAGTTCGTCGCTATCTTCAAGTTCAGCAATATTATCAAGCACCTGTTGCGGGCAGCCCGAACGCATCGCGTAATCGAAAAGCTCTTCTTTTGTTGCCGGCCAGGGTGCATCTTCCAAATATGCTGCAAGTTCAGGAGTCCAGAACATATCACACCTCCAAATTGTTACACTTTTATGCTAATATCGAATAAATAAACAAAGTATTTTAATGTTTTTGAATAAAAAACCCGCCATTTCAAAAAATAGCGGGCTTTGAGTAATATATAGATTGAATTATCTCGAATAATACTCTACAACAAGTGAAACTTCGCATTGAACAGGAATTTCTTCTCTCTTTGGCGGATAGAGCAATTTTGCCGAAAAATCTGCTTTCGATACTTCAATATAAGCAGGTGGAGCAGAATTGCGGATTGATTCCTGAAATGCTTCGATATTGCGGCTCTTTTCGCGCAATTGAATAACATCAGAAGTCTTTACCTGATACGATGGCACATCCAAACGGCGTCCGTTCACTAAGAAATGACCGTGCTTAACAAACTGACGGGCAGCATAAATCGAGCGAGCAAATCCTGCGCGATATACTACAGCATCAAGGCGGGTTTCAAGCAAAAGCACAAGGTTTTCGGCTGTGTTGCCTTGCATTCTTGTTGCTTTCTTGTAGTAGTTGCCCATTTGCTTTTCTGATACGTTATATTGCAAACGCAGACGCTGTTTTTCGAGTAACTGACGCCCATAGTCCGATAGCTTAGCACGTTTTTTTGCAGCACCGTGCTGTCCGGGAGGATTTGGTTTCTTGCTGCTGTATTTTTTTGCTTTAACGGTTAAATTTATCCCTAATTTTCTGGATAATTTGACCTTTGGACCCGTATAATTCATTTTTCCTCGCTT
>CALGXJ010000042.1 GCA_937936035.1 Eximiradius proteiniborus | reverse complement strand
CAACAGTTTAGTTATTATTACATGAAAGAGGGTCATATTTATGATTTTAGACATTTTTACACTTGTAATATTTCGATTAAGCGTAATTTTCTAATGTCCTTGGAGAAGTGGTTTGATACAGATTTTACTTATGCGGCTTTTGAAGATGCAGAGATTGGATATCGCTTAGCCAAGAAAGGGTTAGAGATTGTTTATCAGCCACAAATTCTTGGTTATCATTACCACTATCATACATCTTGGAGCTTTTCTGTAAGACAATATAAAAGTGGGTTGATGTCTCATTTATTGATTAAGAAACATCCTGGAACAATTCGTGTCTTAAGAGCGCAACTCTTAAGAATACTAAAATTATTGATATTTTTGGCTTTTATTAAGAAACCCCAACCTTATGATTATGAGGAGCGAATGTGGAAAAATGCTATTCGTTTGATAAGCTATTTTGAATCTTATCCTAACAGATCTGTAGATTATCTCTTCTTGAAAATCCTTGAATATTCTTATTATAATGGGTTTATTGACGCGGTATTTAGAGGTAAGTCAATTCATCCATTCGTAAGATACAATCATTATAAACTTTACTTAGAACCGGCAATTAGGTATTTTTACAAGGAAATTGCGAATGAAGAAGAAAAAAAAATTATTTTACAACATGGATTCGCCGATGCGATTAGTTAAGGTTATATTTTCTTTAAGTTTATTGTTGCCAAATATTTTTTTTATAAAATTACCATTTCAAAAATTTAGAACAGAAATATCAAACGCATCGGTGCTGATGGTTCCGGGACCTCAAAAAATTACTCTCAATCAAGCTATACAACAAGTGATGGATGGTGGTGTCATTGAGGTGTCTCCAGGGATATATCAAGAGTTCTTAGAGATAAAAAATTCCTCAAAAAACTTTGTTATCAGGTCCACAAATGGCGATGTATTTCTTGAACCGCCGTTTGGAGGAAATAAAGGCATTTTATACCTAAAGAACAATTCGGGGTTGATAATATTTGAGGGGTTAACATTTCGATATGGATACTCAAGTATTGATGGACACGGAGGTGCTGCCACAATTGATAATGCCAAAGCTACTTTTATTGATTGCGATTTTAGTGAAAATATAGGAGAACAACCGTCAGCTGGTGGAGGGGCTTTATTTGTTACCAACAACTCAAAGATCTATATTTATTCATCAAGTTTTAAGGGTAATAAAAACAAAAATTATGGGGGAGCAATTGCTTTAGTAAATAGTTCTAATGGTTGGATTATCAACACAGAATTTATAGAGAATAAAACTAATATCAATAATCATCGGAGTATTGCATCGGGTGGGGCTATTCACATTGGGGATTCAAAGGTCCGTGTTGCTGACTCGGTATTTAAGTCAAACGAAGCAGGGTTTGCTGGAGGGGCAATTTACTCAATAGGGAGATGGGACTTTCCAATGACTGATGTTATTATTGTTAATTCAAGGTTTGAATCGAACAAAGCAAGTAAAGCGAATAATGTAAATACTCCTTCGCCTAATGAGGGGGGAGCAATTCATACTGAGGATCGAGCGAAAACAACAATTTATTATTCTTATTTCATTAGTAATCAAGCAGAAATTGGTGGCGCAATTTCGCTATACAGAGCAGATACAGAAGTTAACACATCTATTTTTGAATCGAATCAAGCGAGCTCGAGTTACTTTGGAGGTTCTATTTCGGCAACGTCGAATGATACTTCAAGCGATGGAAATATTAATCGTCCTTCAGCAAAATTGACTATCAAAGATAGTTTGTTTCGAGGCAATGGGCAAAACATAGTTGCGAAAGACGCAGGCGCAGTATATATAGCGGGCGACACCAACCGAATGTATGGCAACAACAATGTATCGAAAATGGGGACACTTGATGATAATAGAGCATTTCTGAATATTGAGAATACCGCTTTTTTAGAATTATCTTCAAATTACAATTCAAATGGGCATGGAGGGGCCGTAATGATAGATTTAGCAAAGTTTCAAGTTAATAATAGTTTGTTTTTTGGAAACTCATCCTCTAATGGAGGGGCAATTTCAATAATTCAAAGTTCGCTAGGAGAAATAACGTCATCAAAATTTATTAAGAATAAATCATATGTTTATGGTGGAGCGGTATATGGATCAGGTTCTATCATTAACATTTCTGACAATATATTCAGTAATAATGAACTTGGTACTGTGGGTGCAAACCCGAATGTATCGTATGGAGCATCATTGTTTATAGCGGTAATGGATGAGCGTTATTTAGATGCAGTAGGTAACGTTAAGTCAAATGTTTTTAGCAAGAACGATGGTTTACCAATTTACGACAGAGATAATATAAATTATCCAATAAATCAAGTGACATATAACTATAATCAATTTTACACTGATACATTCCAGGATTATTCAGTATATACAAATAGCAATCCTAATTATTGCTGTAACAACGTATCTAAACTAAACGAATTAACAATTGTTAGAAACAATAATATACCATCGACAAAAAAGGGATCATCTAATACTTTACTTAATTCCCCTTATGTTTATGGATTAATTAGGCAATATCCTCCACTAATTCGTAGTGGCCAATCATTCGTTTTTCCACGGGTTGTATTCGGCTGGGGTGGCGCAAATGGTTATTTGAATGATCAAAGTGTAGAAGGAAAATGGGGTATCATTACAGCAACACCTCAGCAAGAATATATTTTGAGGGTAGGCGATAAATCGTATTCGGTTAATATCAACGCAATTGGCGCTCCGAGTCTTAAGTTATATAAATACTTAAATCCACCCCGACTTGAGTGGTCAATTTCAAATATTCAAGATTCGGATTTGTTAGATATGGACATTGACATGGTTGATAATATTTTGATCGGCCTATCTGGGCAGTTGAGTCTAAATAGTGTATATGAAGAATTAGAATACAGATTGTTCGCTATTACCAAATATGGTGGATATGTAATTGAGAATGAAAAGTCACCAATTCTGTTCGCGCCCAGGAATTTTCTCTTATTGTTTGAAATTGATGACCAAAATAAAATTGGATATATCCCAGTTTATAATGTGGGGGGAGGCATCCTAAGTTGTCAGGTTTCTTCAAACAGTCGAGACATTTTGATTGGGATGACTGAAATTGCTTTTGAAAAAATCGCAAATATTCAAATTATTGTTCAACAGATTATCAATAGAGATTTTGAGGTTCCAATTCGTATTTCATGTGGGAATGGTGGTGATGGGGATATATTGCTTCGAGTTCTTGTTGTTGATAGAGTTTTCACCAGCTTCTTACCATCTATAAGTAAGTAAAAGAATGCTTAATTATTTATTTTGGGTCTTTGGCGTTTGGATTGAAAAATTAATTGTAAGCAATAAATTATGTCCCTTTTTTTCCGATATAATTCAGAAAAAAAGAGAAATTAACTACATAAGTTCTAGTTCAGAAAGTTTGACAATTACATTTGTTTTAGTCGATGAACCAAAACAGCAAAATGTTCAATTAACTATTAACTCAATAATATGTCAGTCTTCTGATAAATGGATTTGTTTTTTTGATAAAAGCCTACATCAGGTAAATGAATCCGAAAAATTTATACCTTTTGAAGTTGAAGATCTTAATCTTTATGGCAAAGAATTTTTAGACAAAATACCTACCAGCCATATAATATATATCAACCCTGGGGATCGTATTTCTGAGTTTTTTGTTGAAACTTTAGAAAACTTTGTGCGTTCAGACATCATATATTCTGACGTGATATTTTCGTCATTTGGTAATAACTATTTCTTAAAGCCACAATGGTCTCCGGAGCTATGCTTATCAGTAAACATCCTAGAAAAGGCAGTTTATCGGGTTGAATTTCTAAAACAGTTATTTTTATTGAACTATAGTGACTTATTAACCAAGGTAATTCAACATTCAAAGAATATTGCTCATGTGCGATATCCATTAATTGAGTTGAAAGAACCATCATGGCAAAGGGATATTTTGTTGAATCAACATATTCAATCTGTTTCATCTTTCATAAAATTTTTGGGTATTAACTCTATTCTCCAAATTAGGAGAAATGGCAGTATATCTATTAAGTTTTCTGATACAGGAACCAAAATTTCCATAGTGATCCCTTCGCGTGATAATTACGAGTATATTAGAAAATGTCTTAGTTCCCTGTTTAGTTCGACTAAGTATTCTAATTATGAAGTAATTGTCGTTGATAATGAAAGTGAACAATCAAAAGTCAAGAATTTATACTTTTTTTATGAATCGAAATACGAAAACTTTTTTTTAGTTAATGGAACTAATCCTTTCAACTTCTCCCGCGCATGTAATCAGGGTGCTGCAAAGGCTACAGGCGATTTATTATTGTTCCTCAACAATGATACAGAAATCATTGACCCAGATTGGTTAACCAATTTAGCGGGCGTATTGCAAATTCCCGGCGT
>CALGXJ010000041.1 GCA_937936035.1 Eximiradius proteiniborus | reverse complement strand
AGGTGAAAGATAATATTGCCGATTTTACTACTAACCTGACAAAACGCGGTATAGATTATAGATTAGGACTAATTCTGTTCGACGACGATATTAGCAAAGTCTTCAAACCGACAAACAAAGTTGCCGACTTTATCGGGTGGCTTGCTCCTGTGCGTGCTTTTGGCGGTGGCGACGAAAAAGAAAATGCTCTCGAAGCTCTCGACGAAGTTACCCGCTTCCGGTTCCGTCCCGATGCTGTTCGTTGTGTTGTGCTTATTACAGACGCTCCTTATCATCAGGCTGGCGAAAAAGGAATGGGCTCCACCAAACATACTACACAGTCTATCATCGAAAAACTCATCAAAAACGACATCCGTGTCTTTAGCATTGTTCCGCCAAGGTTGAAAAATTACGAGCTCATCTCTCGTTCCACTCGTGGTGCCGCATTCGACCTTGATTTGCCTTTTTCCAATATTTTGGATAATTTTTCCAAACAGCTTACTAACTTGTATATACTTAGCTATCGTTCAGACGAGCCCGTTATTCCTGATTCAATCGAAATTGCTCTCTTCAATCCAACCGACAATAAACTTGTAAAGAAAGTAATTCCTATTGTCGAACTTGGACGCAAACTTATTATCGAAAATCTTTTGTTTAAAACCGGCCAGTATAATTTGCCGGAAGTTATTAAAGAACTTGATATTCTTGCAGAATTTATGATTAATAAACCAACCGTTTCCATTATCATCGAAGGACACACCGATAACGTCGGAACTGACGCTTTCAACGATGCTCTCTCTCAAAAGCGGGCTGAAAGCGTTATGAATTATCTTGTTTCCAAAGGCGTCGATAAAAATAGAATGTCCATCGTTGGATATGGCAAACGTCGTCCTATTGCAAGCAACAAAGATGAATTTGGAAGGCAGCTTAACCGCCGGACCGAAATTGTAATAATCACCTCACCGGAAAAGAATAATTAACGACAGGTTTTTTTGGGTGTAAAACAAGGGGCAATCTCTTTTGATTGCCTCTTTTTATTTGTTATTTAAAACTATTTTCTACTCGGAATCTCATATTTCATAACTTTTTATTATATTTGTAATATGAATGATAAAATAAGCATATTAATTGCCGCAGGTGGCACCGGTGGGCATCTTTTCCCTGCTATTGCAGTCTGCGAGCAACTTACTGAAATTACCAACGGAAAATGTGAATTCCATTTTGTTGGCACTGCCGACAAAATTGAAAGCAGAGTAGTGCCATCGCTTGGCTATCATTTCCACCCAATCAAAATTGGTGGAATTAAGAAATCGCCTGCAATCCTTTTGCTCCCGGTTCAAATTGCAAGTGCAATTAATAAATGCAGAAAAATTATACGCAATAACATTATTTCTGCTGTGATTGCAACTGGTGCATATTTGAGCTTCCCTCCGGGTTATGCTGCTTCGTTGCATAAACTCCCCTTGTTCCTGCTCGAATCGAACGTTCGTCCCGGAAAAGCAATTAAGTCGCTATGCAAATACGCTACCAAAATCATTACATCTTTTGATGAAAGCACTAATTACTTCGATAAATCTTTTCATAATAAAATAGTTGCTCTCGGCAACCCCATCCGGAAGCAGTTCCTGGACTTCCCTGAGCAAAAAGACGCTCGGAACTCTCTTGGTATTCCGCCCGATAAGAAAACTATCTTCATTTTTGGTGGTAGCCTGGGAGCCGCCTCTATAAACAAAGCTGTCGAAAAACACCTCGATAGCCTTCTCGAAAGCGGTTATTTTGTACTTTGGCAAACCGGCAAAAATTATAAATTCATCGGTGCCAACCATAATAATCTGATTGTAAAAGAATTTATTGACAATATCGCCGATTACTATTCAGCTGCCGATTTAGTTGTTTGCCGTTCTGGTGCTACTACTGTGTGGGAACTCACTATTGCAGCAAAACCCTCGATTTTGGTGCCTCTGCCGTCTGCCTCCAATAATGAACAGCTTTTCAACGCCGAAATCCTCAAAAAAAATGGTGCCGCTGAAATCATTTTGAACGACCAAATAGAGAACAAACTCCTTGAAACGATAAATTCTCTTTTTTCTAATGATAAGTTATCCCGTATGTCTTCTGCTGCCCGAACACTTGCCCGACCCAACGCAGCACGTGATGTTGCTCTTGAAGTATTAAAAACAATTGGCTATGAGTTGTAGTATGAACGATGTAACTAATTTAGAAAAAATCTATCCTCAAAGGCTCGATTTCTACTACCAAACAATCGCAATCGATGCTATTGTTCTGGTGCTTTATAGCATCTTGAGGGGCACAATCGAGGGCGGATTTATTACAATTCGCCTTCTTGACCCAATTTCTATTCTGCTTGCTTTGTTTATTGTTGCCACTACTGTTTCTTTGCTCATTCATATAATCAAACGAAGATTTATTCTTATTGGCAATGATTATATTATTTTCCGTGTCGGTAAAAAAGAAAGAAAGTACAAGTTTTCGGATATTGAAAGAATTATTATTAAATACGAGAAATCAATTCGTATTCGTTCAAAATATAAAATTGCTCTTATTAAACTTTCTGAGAGAAGGCGTTACTTGCGACTACGGTTTTCTTCCTATCAAAACGATGACAAACTTTTCGAAGATATTGTCAATATTAAGAAATGTATCGAAAAATAATTGTGTTGCAAAAATTTTTATTGCTTGTTTAATCTGAATACATAATAATTGCCAAAAATTTTGCTTAATAAGTAGTTTTCTCTTATGTACTCATCTAAATAACTTTCGCCAATTATTTTTTGTTTCTCGCTTTCTTTGTCGTAATAAAGAACAATAATTGGCGGTTCCTTGCTCTTCAACTCTGTGATGATTTCGTTCTGCACGTCTGCCTCTGTTGCCTGTCCCGGGTGAAGTTCGTGATATTTCGTTGCCGGGTAGCGATTTGCAAGGTGGTAAAGCATAATATCATTGATGAATATTTTTTCGTGGTATAATACTCCCGAGAACAAATATTTGCTCCGGTCGAAGATTTTCACATATTCGATTAGGTTGTTGTAGCTGTCAGCCTCGGCTTTTGGTATTTTGATAAATTTAGATGAATGCGATTTGATTTCCAATGATTTGTCGGAATATAGGTAAATCAGGGATTGTACTTTCTTTGCTGTCGGCGGAAACGAAAAGAAAATCAACAGAAAAAATAGGTAAAATTTATTAGTCAAATTCAGTTTCACTAAATTTGGAGTAAGCAGCATACTGATAATTAATAATGATGGCAGGATATGTTCATACCCCGAACGAACCATCCCCTGCGCACTAAAAATCAGCGAAAAAGACGTTACAGTTACGAAAAATTTACCTTCGCTGCTTATTTCTAATTTCGATTTTATTATTAAATAAAACAAAGTGCCGATTATCACAAATGGCAGATAAAACACAAGCGATAGCCAAAAATTATATATCCTGCTCCCAATTGGAACACTCTCTTCTAAAATTGCACTTAATGGATTGGGGAAAGGAAGCGAACGTCCCGCCCCAAATTTCTCAAATACAAACCTGAATGCATATTCAAAATAGCAGCCCAAGGCACCAATCTTATGCAACAGGAGAAAATATATGGATAATATTGCAATCAAAGTTGTCAAGTAAATCAAATACCTGTTAATACTCTTTTCTTTTAACAATTTGTTCTCAAAAGTAGCAACACAAAATATTGAAGCTATTGCATAAATCCCGAAATCGTGGCGGGTAGCAAACAGCAAAGCATTCAAAACGCCTATAATTATATAATCACGGTTGTTTTCTTTATTCAGAAGATAGTAAATAATAAGAAAAATAAATAACAGAGCCAGAGGAATGGCTCTGCCGTAAAACGGCGAAATACTTAGAAACATCGTAGCCGAAAGAGTACCTAAATATGGGTTTATTTTCTGCGATTTTATTGTGTTATAGAGGATGCAGATGCTTATACTATTAAGCAAAATAGTAAGCAGTCGTATTACAAATATTTCATTCCCAAAAAGTTTTATCCACGCACCCAATACATAATACCACAGCGGTGAGTATATTGTCCAAAAATCCCGATAAGGCACTTCGCCTGCCAAAATTCGTTTTGCCCCGAGTATTCCAATGCCTTCATCGTAAATGTTTATTCCAAAATTTGCTCCAAGCAGAAACCACCCGAAAGCCGCAAAAAATATCCACCACGCTGAAATGTAATCTTGTCGCTTCATCTGAACAAATTATAAGAAATCATAGAAATATTTTTTTTCATTTTTCTAAAATAAATTATTTATATTAAACTTCATTAAAATTTATTCGAACAGAATTATTTAGATATATTGGAGAAGAAAATGAAGCCACTTCATTCATTTGTTGTTACTGCTAATTTGCCAGCGCGCATTGCGAAACTCAAAGAACTTGCCTACAACTATTGGTGGTGCTGGAATTCAGATGCACGTGAATTGTTCATCAGAATTAACAGAAGTCTTTGGGAAGAAGTCAATCATAATCCCGTGCTTCTGATTAATAAAACATCACAGGAACAGTTAAAAAAAATAGCCGAATCGCAAGATTTTGTAAGCTACCTCGATTATATTCACGGTAAATTTCTGTCGTATATAAATGGAAATACATATTATAAATCCAAACACATTTCTACCGACGGCGTAATTGCATATTTTTCGATGGAATACGGGATAAACGAAAGCCTTCCTAATTACTCCGGTGGTCTTGGTGTACTGGCTGGCGACCATTTGAAATCTGCAAGCGACCTCGGCTTGCCTCTCGTTGGCGTTGGTCTTCTTTATCAGCAAGGATATTTCCGGCAGCGCATTACCCAAAATGGTTGGCAAAACGAGCAGTATATTTATAATGATTTCTTCTCGCTTCCTCTTACAATTGTACGTGGCGATGATGGCGAACCACTCAAAATTACCGTGAAACTGCCAAAAGGAAATGTTTTTGCTCAAATCTGGAAAATTAATATCGGCAGAATTTGCCTTTATATGCTCGATACGAATATTGACGACAACCACGATGCCGAATATAAAGATATTACAGACCAGCTCTATGGCGGCGACCGCGAAACCCGTATCCAGCAGGAAATGGTTCTTGGTATCGGCGGTATGCGAGCTCTCGAAGCAATGGGAATTAATGTAGAAGTGCTCCATATTAACGAAGGACACGCCGCTTTTGCTCTCTGGGAGCGAACAAGACAGCTAATGAAAAAATTCAATCTCGATTTCCGTTCCGCAAAAACTCTTTGCAAAGAAAGCTCTGTCTTCACAACACACACCCCAGTCCCTGCTGGCAACGAAACATTTGAGCTCTTCAGAATTGAAAATAATTTGCTCTATTTCAAAGATGAGTTTGCTATCTCACGCGAAGAACTGCTTGAAATGGGGCAAATTGGTTCTTTCAACCCCGAAGGTGATTTCTCAATGACTGTCCTCGGGCTTAAAATGACATCTTATCACAACGGTGTGAGCAAATTGCACGGACGTGTTGCCCAAAAAATGTGGCATTCACTGTATAAATGCTTTCCCGAAAATGAAGTGCCAATCTGCGGTATTACTAATGGCGTTCACACTCAAACATGGATTGCCCGCGAATTTGCTGAACTTTTCGATAGGTATCTCTCTCCAATCTGGCGTTCTGAAACCGATAGAGAAGACATCTGGCAGATGATCAATTCTATTCCTTCCGAAGAAATCTGGAGAGAAAAGCAACGCCGTCGCGTCAGGCTTATTCTGTTTGCCCGTAATTATCTGAATACCAAGCAAAAACATTCTCTGCCGCCCGATCAGGTTAGCAAAATCAACGAGTTGCTCAATCCAGACACCCTGACTATTGGTTTTGCCCGTAGATTTGCTACTTATAAGCGCGCTTTGCTTCTGTTCAAAAACATGGATAGATTAAAGAAAATCCTCACCAATCCGGATAATCCTGTGCAGGTTATTATCTCCGGCAAAGCTCACCCGCACGACATCCAGGGCAAAGAAGTAATACAGTCTATTATTCATCGCGTCCGTCAGTGGGGGCTCGAAAAACACGTTGTATTTCTCGAAGACTACGATATGGTTATCGCCCGTATGCTTGTCAAAGGTTGTGATGTGTGGCTCAATAATCCAATCCGTCCGCTCGAAGCAAGTGGAACAAGTGGTATGAAAGCCGCAATCAACGGCACTCTCAATTTCTCAATATTAGATGGCTGGTGGGACGAAGGCTTTAATGCTCAAAATGGCTTTGCTATTGGCACCGGCGAAGAACACGATAATAGCCCAGAAATGGAAAATATCGAAGCCGATATGCTTTACGATACTCTCGAAACTGTCATCGTCCCGATGTTCTACAAACGTTCTGCTAATAAAGTGCCCGAAGAATGGGTTCAATATATGAAAAACTCAATCGCTACTATTGCCGGACGCTTCTCCACTCATAGAATGGTTCGCGACTACGCAGACCAATTCTATCTTCCCGCTGCTGAAAAATACCGTATTCTTGCAGAAAATGGTGCCACAGAAGCGAAAAGTTTTCAGGTGTGGAAAG
Source organism: Eximiradius proteiniborus (assembly GCA_937936035.1). Classification (GTDB taxonomy): domain Bacteria; phylum Bacteroidota; class Ignavibacteria; order Kapaibacteriales; family UBA2268; genus JAKIZO01. The sequence goes on along the minus strand of CALGXJ010000041.1, from coordinate 585 downwards.
ATCGCATCCGTATGCACTGGCAAAATGTTGATATTCTTCAGGTTGATTTCGAACAAAAACGCGATTATTACGTCGGGCGAAAAGTGCCAATTTCCGTTAAGGTTAAGCTTGGCGAAATCCAACCCGACGATGTTTCCGTACAAGTTTATTTCGGTTCTATTGACCATCACGGCGAGTTCCAAAATGCTGTTTCCGAAGAACTACTTTATGTGAAAACAGAAAAAGACGTTCATTATTTTAGCGGTAGCTACATTTGCCCAGATACCGGAATGCAGGGATTTACCATCCGCATTCTTCCTAAACATAAATATCTTGTTCATCCTGCTGAAATGTATCTATGCAAATGGGCTAACTTGAAGTAAAGAAGAGTTGTTTCTGCCCATTTGTATAGGAAATTAATCATAATTCAGAAATATTAGCTGCCCCACTGTGCCGGGCAGCTTTTGTATTTCATTATGCTGGATTTAAGAACTAAATCTGTTCTATCTTATCGTTTTACATAATATTATGAAAAATTGCAATTCCTTAGTTGATAAATTAATATTATGTTAAGTAAGTTAATTCTTTTTTAAGTTTTTATTTTTT
>CALGXJ010000040.1 GCA_937936035.1 Eximiradius proteiniborus | reverse complement strand
CAAAAGCATTAATTACAGCTCGGGCAACATCATTATTCCAAACCGGGTTCGATAGAACCGTGTTTTTCACTTCCACATCAATACCGGTTTGCAAATATACATAAATTTCGGATACTTCATCTAAATTATCATAATTTGAATAGCCGAATACTTTTGTAGTTCTAAATAGAGTAGTCTGGTTTAAGTCCTGTTTGCAGGAGTTTTCTCTTGCCACAAGGCTTTTGGATAAATAATCCGTCGGGCAAACAAGGTCGTCCTCCGAGTAAGGGCCGCGCTTGCCATCGAAGACAAGTTCGCTGGAAAATGTAATGTAGTGAATGTCTGCGATTTTTGCAGTAGTAATAAGAAAATCATTCAAATCTACATTTATATTCCAGATTTGCTCTTTTGTAAGATTATCTTTGTTGTTAGTAATTATATATGGATTAATAATAATATCGGGCTTTTCCGAAAGTATAATCTTCCGAAGTAATTTTCTGTCTGTAAAATCAAGAGTATATTCCCATTCTTCGTTATAAGCAGGAGGCTGGGCAATATTTATCCGGCAAAGCTGTGCGCTTGTTTCTCGTGGGATAAGCGTTTCGAGAGCCTCGCCGATTAAAGTGTCCGGTTGGATAAGAACAATTTTCATATTTTTATCTTAAATAAATTGATAAAACAGAAACATCAGCAGCCGAAACACCCGCAATACGGGAAGCCTGACCAAGCGAACGCGGACGAATGCGACTAAGCTTTTCTTTCGCTTCGTTCGATAGCGAAGGAATTGAAAAATAATCAATGTTTTCAGGAATGTATTTATTTTCGTTTTCCACAAAATACTCTATTTCACGTTTTTGACGTTCTATATACCCGTCGTATTTGATTTCTGTGCGTAATTGTTCAAGCAACTTGTTAGATGAAAGCACTTTTCGCACCACTGCGTCTTCCACATTTACAATTTGTGCTAATCGAGTAATATCTGTGTTTTCTCTTTTTGCGAGAATAAAAATAGATTGAGCATCATTTATCGGATTTTCTCCATTCGAGATAAGATATTCATTCACTTCGTTAGGTTTTAGCTTGTTGTTTTTGAAATACTCGAAAGCGTATTTCACCGCATTTTCTTGCCTCTGAAAACGTTCGAATGTTTCACGTGAAACAATCCCGAACTGAAAGCCGTATTTCATTAATCTGTACGCAGCATTATCCTGACGCAAAAGCAATCTATATTCGGCAAGCGAAGTAAATAACCGATACGGCTCTTCTGTGTTCTTGTTTATCAAGTCGTCAATAAGCACCCCGATATAGGCTTCTGAACGCCTCAGGATGAATACACCTTCTTGCCTTACTTTCAAAACAGCATTAATCCCGGCAACCAAGCCTTGCGCCGCCGCTTCCTCGTAGCCGGAAGTTCCATTTATCTGCCCAGCAAAAAACAGACCGTCTATCGCCTTCGTCTCTAACGTGTATTTCAGCTGATACGGATAGAAAAAGTCGTATTCTATGGCATAACCGTAGCGTAGTATTTCGCATTTTTCCAGACCATGGATTGTCCGCAAACCTTTTTCCTGCACATCACGCGGCAAACTTGTAGAAAATCCGTTCACATATACGCTCTCTGTCCGGAGCCCTTCGGGTTCAAGCAAAATTTTATGCGACAGACGCTCTGCGAAGCGGTCAATTTTATCTTCTATCGAAGGACAATATCGAGGTCCTACTCCTTCTATTCTGCCTGTAAACATAGGTGAACGGGAGAACCCCGTTCTAAGTATTTCGTGAGTGCGCTCGTTTGTGGATGTTGCAAAACACATCAGACGGTTCTTAACCTTATGAGTGCGATAAGAAAACGGTTCGGGTGGTTCGTCGCCACCGGATAATTCAGTTTTGCCATAGTTAATTGATTTTGCGTGAACTCGTGGTGGTGTACCTGTTTTTAACCGTCCTTTTTCTAATCCATATGCAGCCAGCAAATCAGACACACGCTCCGAAGCGGGTTCGCCGTAACGTCCACCGTATGCTACTTCCAAACCAGTGAACATTTTCCCGTTAAGAAATGTCCCGGCGCATAGAACAACGGCTTTTGCCTTGAGGTATTCATTAGATTTTGTCTTTATTCCGGCTATTCTGTTGTTCTCAACAATGATTTCCTCAACAGTGTCTTTTATCAAAGTTAAATTCGGTTGTCTAAGCAGTAATTCAAGAGCGTATTTAGGGTATAAGTCTTTGTCGATTTGAGTGCGAGGCGACCACACCGCCGGACCTTTCGAACGGTTCAGCATTTTAAAGAGAAGTCCGCCTCTGTCGGCAAGCACTCCCATTGCACCGCCCAAGGCATCAATTTCCTTTACAAGATGCCCTTTGGCAGTGCCACCTATGGACGGATTGCACGACGGGCGTCCGATTGTGTGCAGGTTCATTGTTACAAGTGCCACCGTTGCACCCATATTTGCAGCGACAAACGAAGCCTCTATGCCTGCGTGCCCGCCACCTACCACGATTACGTCAAATTTGTTGTCTCTTTGTTTCACGTGAAACATTATTTACCGATACAGAAATTAGAAAAAATTTGATTTAAAACGTCTTCGCTCCATTTCTTCCCCGTTATCTCGCCTAACTTTTCTGCTGCCTGACGAATATCAATTGCTATGGCAACGTTGTCGAAGCCAGATTTTATCGATTCAATTGAATTTTGCAGAATACCTGCCGCCTCCGAAAGCAACTTTGCTTGTCTTTGATTTATCAAAGCGTCCTGCTCTCTCGGGAAAAATACTTTTGCTTTCCCGGCAATCAGTTCTTTTAGCTTTTCTATGCCTAAATTATGTTTTGCTGATATGCCTTCTATCCTATCTGCTTCAAGCAAATCAACTTTGTTCTGCACAACCACCACTTCTCTATTGGGATGCTTCCGCCGTATTCCTTCTGCTAATTCGTCAGAATGGTTTATGCCTTTCGTTGCGTCGTTTATCACCAGAATTAAATCAGACATCTGCAATACATTCTCTACAAGCCGGATGCCTTCCACTTCGATTATATCATCAGAAGTACGAACTCCGGCTGTATCCACAAGCCTTACGTGAATGTCGCCGATATATAGCGACTCCTCTATATAGTCGCGCGTTGTGCCCGGCACTGGGCTCACAATCGCCCGATGCTTTTGCAATAATGTATTGAACAAAGTTGATTTTCCAGAATTAGGAAATCCTGCTATGCCAACATAAAAGCCATTTCTCAGTATCTCGGCACTCCGATGGGACAAGGCAAGCGACAAGCAATATTGCACAACCTGCTCGATTCTTTCAATAATCTGATGCTTTTCTACCAACTCTATTTCTTCTTCCGCAAAATCTAATTCCAGCTCGAGCAAACCAGCAATTTTCATTAAATTTTGTATGATTTCGTCGAGTCGCTTTTTGAAATTTCCAACAAGCTGCCGCGAGGCTGTTTGTGCCGCCAGCCGTGTAGTGGAATGAATTATATCGGCAACTGCCTCCACTTGCGATAGGTCTAACTTGCCGTTAATAAAAGCGCGTCGGGTGAATTCTCCCGGCTTTGCCATTTCGGCTCCGTTTTCTATGCATAGGTCGATTATTTCGTTTGCCACTATCATACCGCCGTGGCAACTGATCTCGGCTACGTCTTCGCCCGTGTAGGAATTCGGCTTGCGAAAAATAGATACGGTTACTGTATCAACGATTTCATCGCCGCGGTAGATTTTGCCGTAATGTATTGTGTGGCTATCGGCGTCCTGCGCCCTTGTGCGACCAGAAAAAATTCTATCGACAATCTCAAATGATTTCTCACCTGAAATCCTGATAACAGCAAGCCCGCCTATTCCCGGCGGCGTTGCAAGAGCTACTATTGTTGTTGCCATTTCTCTTCTCAAATATAACTTTTTAAAGACGGTTAATCTCCCCGTTTGTTTTATATTGATATGCTTCCGTCCCTATATTGTCCTTCACAACAAACAATATTATTTATTAACTAAATCTATTATATTTCATTTAGATTTGAAAAAAATCGTTATTTTTGTTTTTTGTATTTGTTAAATAAATAATATAAATATTAATATGGCTGGTTATCCTTTTAAAGAAATTGAACAAAAATGGCAAAAATTCTGGCAGGAAAATAATGTAAATAAAGTTGTCGAAAACAAAAATAATCCCAAATACTATATTCTCGATATGTTCCCCTATCCGAGCGGTGCCGGGCTCCACATCGGACACCCCGAAGGCTACACTGCCACGGACATCGTCGCCCGCTACAAGCGTATGAAGGGATTTTCGGTGCTGCACCCTATGGGGTTCGATGCCTTCGGTTTGCCTACGGAACGCTATTCGATGACAACCGGCATCCACCCCGTTGTTGCAACAGAAAAAAATATCGAAAATTTCAAACGACAACTTAATATGATTGGGCTCGGCTACGATTGGTCCAGATGTATCAATACTACCGACCCGAATTATTACAAATGGACGCAATGGATGTTCCTGCTTATCTACAACTCTTATTTCGACAAAGAACTAAATAAAGCTCGTCCAATCTCGGAATTGCCAATACCCAAGAGCATCACCGACCCTCGCGAAATCGAAGAATACCGCGACCGTCACCGCCTTGCTTATATTGCAATGATCCCTGTTAATTGGTGCGCCGAGCTTGGCACCGTGCTTGCCAACGAAGAAGTGGACGAGTGGAAAGAAAAAGGCTACACTGTGGAACGCCGCCCTATGCGCCAATGGATGATTCGAATCACCGAATACGCCGAACGCTTGCTTGCAGACTTGGAGCTTGTCGATTGGCCCCACTCAACAAAAGAAATGCAGAAAAACTGGATTGGCAAAAGCGAAGGTGCTTTGATTAACTTCAAAATAGATTCTTCCGACAAACATATTACTGTGTTCACTACTCGTCCCGATACTATTTTCGGCGCTACCTATCTGGTGCTTGCTCCCGAACACGAGCTTGTTCCTGAGCTTACAACCGACGAATACCGCAACTCCGTCGAGCAATACATCAAACAGGCTGCAGAGAAAAGCGACCTCGAACGCACTGAACTTTCCAAAGAAAAAACCGGCGTTCCAACCGGCGGCTACGCTATTAATCCTGCCAATAACAAACTTATTCCTATATGGATTGCTGATTATGTGCTCGCTCACTACGGAACCGGCGCAATTATGGCTGTGCCCGGACACGATACACGCGACAATGAATTCGCCCGTCAGTTCGGCTTGCCTATTGTACAAGTAGTTGCCCCAGCTGATGGCTCCCAAATCGAAGTAGAAAATGAAGCCTTCGTTTCTTACGATGGAATTGGAGTGAACTCGGAAAATCAGGAAGTTTCGCTCAATGGCGTTCCAACTCGCCAAGCAATCGAACGAATTATCAATTGGATCGAAAATAAAGGCATCGGGCAACGCAAAGTGCAATATAAATTGCGTGATTGGCTCTTCTCCCGGCAGCGTTACTGGGGCGAACCTATCCCGATTATGTTCTTCGAAGATGGAACGAAGCGAGCCTTAGACCCCGACGAATTACCATTGCTGCTGCCCGAGGTGAAAGATTTTAAGCCTGCCGGCACCGGCGAATCACCACTTGCCAACGTCACCGAATGGGTTGATTTCGTGGACAAGAAAACAGGCAAACGTGCCCGCTACGAAACAAATACAATGCCTCAGTGGGCTGGTTCCTGCTGGTATTACCTGCGCTATATCGACCCAAACAACAACGAATTCTTCTGCTCGAAAGAAAAAGAACAATACTGGATGATGCCCGATGGAGTTGATCTTTACGTCGGTGGTGCCGAACACGCTGTGCTGCACTTGCTCTATGCCCGGTTCTGGCACAAAGTCCTTTACGACTACGGCTATGTGTCCACTCCGGAACCATTCAAAAAGCTCTTCCACCAGGGATTGATTCTTGGCGAAGATGGTCGCAAAATGTCCAAATCACTCGGAAACGTCATTAATCCCGATGAAGTAATTAATGAATACGGCGCCGACTCCCTCCGCTTGTTCGAAATGTTCCTCGGTCCGCTCGAAGCATCAAAACCCTGGTCTTCCAAAGGTATCGAAGGAGTAAACCGCTTCCTTAACCGTGTCTGGAGAATGATTCTCGACGACGACGGCAACCTCTCACCTAATGTTGTCGATGCTCCGCTCAACGACGAACAGGAATACGTTCTGAACTACACTATCAAAAAAGTTCAGGATGATATTGAAAACCTGAGCTTCAATACCGCTATCGCTCAGATGATGATTTTTGTCAATGAATTCTACAAATACGAAACCAAACCAAAAGATGCAATGAAAAAATTCCTTCTCTGCCTTGCTCCGTTTGCTCCGCACATTGCCGAAGAATTATGGCATCGTCTCGGCGAAACCGAAAGCGTTGTATTTGCTGGGTGGCCCCAGTTCGACGAAGCCAAAACCGTGCGTCAGACAATCGAGTTTGTAGTTCAGGTGTGTAGCAAAATTCGCACCCGCCTGCAAATCAAACTCGACGCATCGGAGGACGAAGTCAGGCAAATTGCTCTTGAAAACGAACAGGTGCAGAAATACGTTGAGGGCAAGCCAATTCGTAAAATTATTTTCGTCCCGAATAAGCTTATTAATATTATTGTCTAAGTCGCCGCTTAGCCTCAAAAATATCTGATAAATAGCAGAAAATAAGGGAAATTTGTGATAGTTTAAACAAATTTCCCTTTTTAATTTCTAATAACTGAGAAATATATAAATATTAATTTTTAGGCTTTGCTAAATTAAGATCATTAATTAATTTTGGAAATGTATTTGAATATTTTTCGAATTAATTATTGGAGATTAGAATGAAAAAGATTGCAGTTCCAGTAAGAAGCGATGACCAGATTGACGAACATTTCGGGCATTGCGAGTTCTACAACGTTTACACTATTTCGGACAACAATGAAATTGTTGAAATTCAAAGAATTAAGTCAGAGCAAGGTTGCGGATGCAAATCAAATATTGCTGTTACATTAGCACAAAGCGGGGTTTCCCTTATGCTTGCCGGTGGAATTGGTAGCGGAGCTATTAACGTTCTCAATGGCGCCGGCATTGAAGTTGTTCGAGGTTGCTCTGGCAATTCTTCGGAAATTGTCAAGCAATTTGTTAAAGGTCTGGTAAATGATGATGGCTCGGTTTGTCAGAAACACGAACATCACCACAATGGCGGACATCATCACATTTGCAATAATTAATGATGCGATAATTAAACAAAGAGGTTGCTCAATAGAAAGCAACCTCTTGTTGTTATGTATATTCAAAAATAATAACTATCTTTTTTTCAGTGGCTTAGGTTCAATCATATTTTCTGGTGAGAGAATTTCGTCAAGTTGCTCTTTTGTAAGTAAGTTTTTCTCTAAAACGAGCTCGTATATTCCACGATTTGTTTCGAGAGCCTCTTTTGCAAGTGCAGAACTTGCCTCGTAGCCAATGTATGGATTAAGTGCCGTAACCAATCCAATACTGTTCTCAACATAAGCGCGACACCTTTCCACGTTAGCAGTAATACCATCAATACAACGTAATTTAAGCGTTTTTATACCATTTATAAGCATTTCCATAGATTCAAATATACTTTGAGCAATTACCGGCTCCATAACGTTCAATTGCAACTGCCCCGCTTCGGCTGCCATAGTTACCGTCAGGTCGTTGCCTATCACCTTGAAGGCAATTTGATTTACAACTTCCGGAATAACAGGATTCACCTTGCCCGGCATAATAGATGAGCCCGGCTGCATCGGTGGCAGGTTTATTTCGTTAAGTCCGGCACGCGGTCCCGAGCTCAACAGACGCAAATCGTTGCAAATTTTCGATAATTTTATCGCAAGACGTTTTACCGCCGACGAGAAAATAACAAATGCTCCGGTATCCTGCGTTGCTTCAACTAAATTTGATGCCGATTTCACAGGCAAACCTGTTATTTCCCAAAGATATTGAATTACTGTCTCGCGGAATTTCGGGTCTGCATTAATACCGGTTCCAATTGCTGTTCCGCCCATATTCACTTCGAGCAGTAACCGGGCATTTGCTTCGAGACGCTGAATTTCTTCTTCCAGAGTATCAGCAAATGCTCCAAACTCTTGTCCGAGCGTCATAGGAACAGCATCCTGCAACTGAGTTCGTCCCATTTTGATAACCTGCGAAAACTCTTTCGACTTGTTGCGGAACGAAGCAATAAGTTCTTTGAGCGCTTCCACTAAATTTTGGCTTTCATAAATAATAGCAATGTTCAATGCCGTCGGGTATGCGTCGTTTGTCGATTGCGAAAGATTAATATGGTTATTCGGATGGCAATGCTCGTAGTCGCCACGTTCGTAGCCCATTATTTCAAGAGCACGGTTTGCAATTACTTCGTTGGCGTTCATATTTGTTGAAGTTCCAGCACCGCCCTGGATTACATCAACGATGAAATGAGTGTGCCATTTGCCGTGTATAATTTCTTCGCAAGCTTCGAAAATCGCTTCTGCCATTCGTGGGGGAAGCAGCCCTAGTGCAAAATTTGCTTTCGCTGCTGCTAGCTTCACTTGTGCCAAAGCCTTTATCAGCAATGGATAATGCGATATAGCAACTCCTGTGATATTGAAATTTTCATAACCACGTAGCGTTTGAATGCCATAATAAAATTCATACGGCACTTCCCGCCAGCCTAGCAAGTCGTGTTCGCGACGGGTACGTCCCGAAATATACTGGGCAGCTGCATCTGCCACCTGATTTGTGGTTTGTCGCATCCGTCGAGAAATCACTCTTGCCACTCGCGACAGAATTTTCACTACTGCTTGAGCCTGCGATTGCATAAGCTCATTTAGCTTCTCTCGATGTAGCTGGATGATTACGCTATCTACAGACGCTCTTGCCGATGTCGAGTGCGGATAGTCGTCCATCAACGCTCCTTCACCTAAAAAATCATACTTAGTGAAAACTGTCAGGATTTTCTCGCTTCCAAAAGTTGTGTTCTTGACAAGCTCAATTTCTCCGTCAGCTATCATATACAAATGTGTGCGTGGTGCGTTCTCCTCGAATAGCTTTTCGCCTTTTTTGATCTTCCGGATCTCCGCTTTTGCTGCTATCATTGATATTTCTTCGTCGCTGAGGTCTTTGAATAACTCTATGTCCTTGATATACTTCTGAATCTCTTCAACTTTCATAGCTTTCTCCAATTAAAGTGAAAATTTAGCAAATTTAAGTATTTATTGTTTTTTTTCAATAAATTTTCAATATATTTACGAAATTATTATTGATCGACGTTTATATTTATAATAATTTTTGATTATATTTGAATTTACCGATAAAAATTTATCGAGTAAGAAATAAATTTGAATTTTTATCCAATAATTATTTTGCCTGAATATGAATGAATTGACCAAAAGAGTTCTTGTCGCTGCAATTGGGATACCGTTTGCATTATTTATTATTATATTAGGCGGATTCCCGTTTTTTATTACTATTTCAGTTGTTTCTTTGCTTTCGCTGTTAGAGTTCTATTCCCTTGCGGAAAAGAAAGGATATGCTCCGCACAACATAAATGGAGCGATTTTCGGAATTATCATTCAGTCGGTGTTCTTTATTCAGTTTAGCCGTATTAGCAATCTAAGTCCGTTTATGTCGGCTATCCTGATTTATCTGATTTTTGTTATGATTACTCTGATTTGCGAAATGTACTCAAAGAACCCGAATAAAATAGCAAATGCAGCTGTTACAATTCTTGGAATGTCTTATATATCAATATTTTTTATTACATTCTACATACTGCGCGAATTTAATTATTTCCTGTATTTGTTCGATACTCACGCAAAATCATACGCATTTGGGCGTGATTTCACTCTTCTTTCGATACTGCTGAAAATTCCGCCCGATAGATGGGCTTACCTTATTATTACTTTGCTTGGTTCTATCTGGCTGTGCGATAGTGCTGCATATTTTATTGGCAAAGCTATTGGCAAGCATAAGCTTTTCGAGCGAATAAGCCCCAAAAAAACAATCGAAGGATCTGTTGCAGGCTTTGTGTTTGCTGTTTTGTCGTTTGTCGGACTTGGAAAATTGTTTTTGCCGGAAATCCCGGTTGTGCATTTTATCGTTGGCGGAGCTATTGTCGGGGTGTTAGGTCAGTATGGCGATTTAGCAGAATCTATGCTTAAACGCGACGCCGCCGTCAAAGATAGCTCCAATATTTTGCCCGGACACGGTGGTGCGCTCGATAGGTTCGACAGTATTTTGTTTGTTTCTCCGTCTTACTTTATTTACTTGTGTTTTGTTATATTTTTTGATTTGGGAATATGAGCAGAACTGCATTAATAACTATAGCTCAGGGAACAGAAGAAATCGAAGCAATTGCCCCTGCTGATTTATTGCGGCGTGCAAATTTCAACGTAAAAATTGCCGGCGAAACCGAAATTATTACTTGCTCGCGCGGTGTAAAAATTATTCCAGATTTGCTTATTGAGCAACTCAACCGAGACGTAGAATTCGATATTATCATTCTTCCCGGCGGACGCACAGGCACTCTGAACCTGCTGAACAACGAAAAATTAGAAAAACTTCTTCGCAATCATTATGAACGTGGTGGCTGGATTGGTGCTATTTGTGCCGCTCCTACCATACTAACCCAACACAAGCTGCTGCCAAAAGGTTCTAATGTTGCCGCCCACCCGTCGGTGCGCGAAATGCTGGTCGGATATGATTATTCCGAAGAAGCGGTTGTTGTTCACGACCGATTCATCACAAGTCGCGGTGCCGGCACAAGTATTGATTTCGCTCTGAAAATAATCGAACTGCTGCAAAGCAAAGAAACTGCTGAACAAATAAAAAAAGATATTACCTACGGTAATTAATTTGATTGTTCCTGAATAATCTGATTTTTAAGAAACAATATTTTATTAACAAGATTAATTTATGCGATTATGAATTTTGTAATTCTGACAATCAGGAATAATATAAAAAATAAATATTCGTTTCAAAAACGCAATTTTTTGATAAAATTTTTTACCTGGAATGCAAAAAAACGACCTTCATATTTGCCCGCTATTGAATTTTTTCGGACAGTTGCGATGAATTTATCGTCCTGCAGGCAAAATTGCAATATAAACGATTTATGTGCGAAATTTTAATTTGACGATTATGAATATTTCTGAAGCTTATAAATTTGGAACTGAACAACGAGTAAATAAAATTGCTAGCGTTCTCAGCCGCCGCCAACTCGATTTGACTGTTGTTGCTGAAAACATTTCCGACCCACACAATCTTTCAGCTATGTTGCGCAGTTGCGACGCAGTCGGTATTGCCCGCATATGCCTTGTGTATCATTCGGGACAGCCCTTCCCTGCTCTCGGCCAATCAAGCTCGGCAAGCGCCAGAAAATGGGTCGAAACTCTGAAATTCCGCTCTATCGGGGAATGCTACAACTTCCTACGACAGCAAGACTTCAAAATTTATACAACTCATCTTGCAAAAGATGCCATTTCGCTCTACGAACTTGATTTAACGCAAAAGGTTGCTCTAGTATTTGGCAACGAGCACTCGGGCGTATCCGACGAGGCAGTCGGACTTGCCGATGACAATTTTCTTATCCCGCAGGTCGGTATGATTCAAAGCCTTAATATTTCTGTTGCTTGTGCCGTGAGCATCTACGAAGCATTTCGACAGCGACTGCTTGCCGGCAAATACGACCATTGCCAATTCGAAGAACAGGCATTCGTCTCGAAAATCAAAGAATGGTTGCTGCGTTAGGCAATACCATAGTAGTTCTCCGACGAACTGAACTTTTGCTCGATCCGATTTTTCAAAAGGCTGTTTTCGCTTTTCGAAAGATTTGGGTCGTCCTCAATTATCTTTGCTGCAAAAGAACGAGCCACTTCGAGGATCTCTCGATCCTCCACAATATCGGCATACTTAAACTCTGGCAATCCCGATTGCCGTTTGCCAAGAATATCGCCCGGACCGCGCAATTTCAAGTCCACTTCAGCAATTTCAAATCCGTTGTTTGTCCTCTCCATTGTCCGCAAACGAACTAGCGCCGCAAGCCGCTCGTTTTCGTCTATATTTTTCATCTTGCTTTTATATTTGTCTTTTGTTAGCAATATGCAGTAAGATTGCTCGCTACCGCGACCGACACGTCCTCGCAACTGATGCAATTGCGACAGCCCAAATCGCTCGGCATCCTCAATTAGCATAATCGTTGCATTCGGAACATCAATCCCAACTTCAATTACTGTCGTTGCAACAAGTATCTGAAACTCTCCGCCAGCAAATTTTTGCATTGCTTCTTCCTTCTCATACCAAAACATCTGACCGTGTAGCAAACCGCAAGCAAATTCAGGAAAAACTTCCTTTTGTATAAATTTAAAATGCTCTGTTGCAGCTTTCAGTTCTAATTTCTCGGATTTCTCCACCAGAGGATAAACAATATACGCCTGACGTCCTTTGTTGATTTCACTTCGAATGAATGCATAAATTTCATCCCGTGTATCGTCGAAAGCCACTTTCGTAAGAATTGGTTTGCGGTTTTTCGGTAGTTCGCTGATGACGGAAACATCAAGTTCTCCGTAGGCAGTCATCGTAAGAGTTCGCGGAATTGGAGTAGCAGACATTACAAGAATATGCGGGCTTAAGATTTCTTCCCCAAGCGATTTTCTGGCAATTTCGATTAGTTCAGCTCTCTGGCTTACCCCAAATCTATGCTGTTCGTCGATTATTACATACGCAAGTTTATTAAACGGAATATCGTTCTGGAAAAGTGCATGAGTGCCTACAATAATTTTTGCTCTGCCCGTAGCAATATCATCGAAAAGTTTTCGCCGCAAAGACGCTTTCTGCCCGCTAACCACCTGAACTATTTCAACGTTTAGAGTAGCATTCTCAATGAATTTTTTGAACGAAAGAAAGTGCTGCTCTGCCAATATTTCAGTCGGTGCCATAATTGCAACCTGATAGCCGGCATCAATTGCGATAAGCATCGTAAGCAGTGCCACAATAGTTTTTCCCGAGCCTACATCTCCCTGAAGCAAACGATTCATCGGGCGTCCCGACCAGAAATCATCGCAAATCTCTCGAATTACACGCTTTTGTGCGTTCGTCAGGCTAAACGGCAACGAGTTGTAGAGCGTTCGCGCCAAATTGCTTTTCGCCGGAATTGTTACTCCACGCTCCGTCGTTTGAATTTTCTTTTTGTTCAAATTGAGCAGTAGCTGGTAGAAGAAAAATTCCTCAAATTTGATTCTGTAGCGTGCAGCCGACAATTCATCAGGCGATTTGGGAAAATGCAAAGCCCGGATTGTATCATATACCGATGGGAATTTCAACAAATCTAAATACTTCTGTGGCAAACTTTCCTCGAACTCTTTGAAATTCGCAATTGCATTGCGTATAATTGAGCGTATCTGGTTCATCGTTATGCCTGCTCGCCGCATTGCGTCCGATATTCTGTATTTCGGCAGTATTGCACCTTTCTGAAAATTCTCCATTTCGTCAGGTTCGATTATTTCTATCTCCGGGTGTGTAAACGTAAGCACAGAATAATCAATTTCCGGAACTCCCGAAACCACAATATACTGTCCCGATTGATAAATTTTCTCAAAAAATTCAATTCTATTCCAAAAATTTATTCTCCCATATCGGGAAGAACCGTCGTAGATTGTAAGTTGCAGTAGTTTTTTGCGGGAAAATTGCCGCACTTGCTTCATTGTTATCTTGCATATCAAGGTATATTCTTTTTGCAGGGTGAAATCGAAAAACTGCTGAGATTGAGAATTCTGCGCTTCTGCAATTTCTCGAAAAATCTGATTTATCGTTTTGGCTTCGTCGCGAGCTATATACGAGCGTGGGAAATAATAAACTAAATCCTTGATAGTTATTATTCCGCTTTCGTTGAGTGCTTTTGCCCGCTTCGGACCAACACCTTTGAGATACTGCAAATCTGAAATCTGCTCTTTTTTCATTTAAAGTATATGCTCAAACAAAACTTTCACCCCAAGCAAAATAAGAATAATTCCACCGAAAATAAAGGCTTTTGTGTTGAATATCGAAGAAGTGCGTTCGCCTATCCGTATGCCAATCAGCGTCATTGCAGCGGCAACTAACCCGATTATCAGACTTACGAAAAATATATGCACATTCAGCAATGCAAGACCGAAACCAATCGCAAGTGCATCTACACTTGTTGCTATTGCAAGTGTGATTAAATAAAAACCTTTCGAAATATCTTTGCTGATTGCTTCACTGCTTACCTTCCTGCCTTCCCAAATCATTTTCAGTCCAAGTGCCACAAGAATTGCAAATACTACCCAATGGTCATATTTTTCAATAAATTTTAAAATGTTTATTCCAATTGCCCAGCCGACCAAAGGCATAATAAACTGGAAGAAACCGAAGTGGAAAGAAAGTCGGAATTTTTGTCTCCTTGTGGCTTTGCGAAAAAACGCCCCGGCAGCAATAGCAACGCTAAAAGCATCCAATCCCAGCACAAACGATAGAAAAAATATTTCCAGCAAAGTCATTGGCTACCACGGAAGATTGTCCAAATCAACATTTCCTCCGGAGAGAATTATTCCGATGCGAGTGCCAGCGAAGCGTTCTTTTTCTGCTATAACCGCCGCAAGTGCTGTTGCCGATGATGGCTCGACAATAATTTTCATCCTCTCCCAGATTAATCTCATCGAAGAAATGATTTTTTCGTCGTCTATAGTAATAATATCATCCACATTTTGCCTGATGATTGAAAACGTGAGTTCGGAAAGCGTTGTGCGAAGGCCGTCCGCAACGGTATTCGGAACAGTTTGCGTAACTCTCGAGCCCTCGTGCAACGAGCGAGCCGCATCGTCGGCTCCCGATGGCTCGGCACCATAGACCTTTGCCTTAGGTAGCAGCGATTTTACAGCAATAGAAGTGCCCGAGATTAGCCCGCCACCGCCAACCGGCGCAATAACTGAATCGAGCGTCCCGACTTCGTCGATAAGTTCAAGTGCTGCAGTGCCCTGACCGCAAATAATATTGAAATTGTCGTATGGATGCACAAAAAGTGCCCCGCTTTGGCTTACAAACTCCCGCAATGTGCACTCCCGGCTTTCGAGTGTGGGCTCACACAGAATAATATCGGCACCATAGCCAGCTACTGCATTCTTTTTGACGCTTGGGGAATTGTGCGGCATAATAATTGTCGCTTTTGTGCCGAGCATCTTAGCTGCCAGCGCCAGAGCCTGTGCGTGATTGCCGGATGAGTGCGTTGCAACGCCGTTTCGGAGTTCCTCTGCCGTAGCCGAAAGCAAGGCATTGGTTGCCCCGCGAAATTTAAAAGCTCCAACCTTTTGAAAATTCTCGCACTTAAAGAAAATTTCGCAACCAAGCAGCGTGTTCAAATAGCCTGAAGTTAGTACCGGCGTCCGATGCACAAACGGCTTTATCCTTTCCCAAGCTTCTCTGATATGATTAATTTGAGGAATTTTCATTTTTCACCATTGTGTTTTCAACAAATTTAAAAAATTAAAGCGTTTAGGTTAATATTTTATTTTCGTTATTTATTTAAATTCATATAATTTCCCGGACATTTAACTGAAATGATTTCTCAATGTATAGGTTCTCATCCCGAAAATTCGTTTATGAAACTCATAAAACTCAAAACACCATTCAATATTCTCTCATTTTTTGTAAATTTGCTTTTTTGCAAACTAAATTGTATATTAAAAGTTAATTTATTTCAATTATTATTAAATTATTTTAACTTATATAGATATAGATTTTTATTTGGAGAGTTAATGGAATTAAATGAGATAAATCAAAATGGAAAAAACCACGCAAATAACGGAACAAACGGCGACAACAAAATCATCGAACATGTCCAGCATATTCAGGAAATTCTTGCTAATGAAGACATTGTAGAAGTTCTCTTCAAAGGTAATAGGCGTGGTTTTTATATTTCGACAGGCTTCGATAGTATTCAGCCCGACAACAAAGTGGTCGTGGAAGCCGAAAATGGAGTTGATTTAGGTATTGTTACCTATATCGGCGCTTCGGCTAAAGCACGTGTCAGATGTTGCCACAAAGCCCGCTCCATAAAGCATAAAGTGGTTCGCGAAGCAGACGACGAAGACCTCGAACGCTACTTTATCAATACTGCCGAAGAACCTTCCGTTGTGAAAAAGACCCGTGAACTTGTCGAGCAGTTCAAACTTGATATGAAGGTTACCGAAGCCGAATGGCAACTCGACCGCCAACGCTTAACTATCTATTTCACTGCACCGCAACGCATTGATTTTCGCGAGCTTGTCAAGGAACTTGCCCGTGTCTTCAAAACCCGAATAGAACTGCGACAGATTTCCACTCGCGAAGAAACTAAACGAATGGGGTCGGGTTTCGGTCCCTGCGGGCTGAACCTTTGTTGCACTTCTTTCCTGGCTGATTTCAATCATGTAACGCTCGAACACGCCCGCTTGCAGCAGCTTTCCAACAATGTTGCGAAGCTTAGCGGATACTGCGGCAGATTAAAATGTTGCCTTGTTTACGAAATTGATACTTACAGCGAAGCATTTAAGCACTACCCACAACTTCAATCTCGTATCGAAACCGAAGAAGGTGTTGGAAAACTCATTAAAGTGGATATTTTTAAGCAAATTTCCACTCTCTATTTCCCTGATGATGGCAAATACAAGCAAATCACTTACGATGAACTTAAGAAATATATGGATGATAATAAAGTGCTGCCTCCGGCAGAAGAAGATTTACGCAATGCTCTTGGCGATGGCAATATTCAAGTGCGTCGCGACATTCACGGCGAAGAATATATTGTGGAATAATGCCCGGTGAGCATTCCAATTTATTTGAGTTTTCTCTTTGTGATTATTTCTAGAAACATCGGGAATTATTATGGTGTCGTCTAAGATTAAATTTACTGTGTTCGGACTGGTCCAAGGCGTCGGGTTTCGCTATTTTGTGGCTCGGAATGCAATCTCGATGGGTTTGCGGGGTTTCGTCCGCAATGAATTCGACGGTACTGTCTCGGGTGTTGCTATTGGCGATCCCGCAAGTATTGATAAACTGAAATCTCTGCTGCAAGCCGGACCATCGCGCAGCAAAGTTGAAAAAGTTATCTTCGAAAATTATTCTGGCGAGGACAATTTTGTAACATTCGAAATTCGCTAAGTGAACAACATTAAAAAAATATCCACGGCGATTATTTTCTTCCTGATTGCTCAATCAGGTGCTTTCGCAGAAATTACCCAAATAACATATCCATCCCTGAATGAAATTAGCCCGCGTGTCGCTTTGGTGCTTAGCGGTGGCGGTGCCCGCGGTGTGTCGCAGGTGGGGGCGATCGAAGTGCTCGATGAATACCGTATCACTTATCATTGTATTGTCGGAACAAGCATTGGCTCAATCATCGGTGGCTTGCTTGCCTCGGGCTATTCCCCGTCCGAACTCGATTCCTTAATCAACTCTATCAATTGGAACGATATTTTTTCTCTCAAAGAGCAAAATACCCGCACAGACCTCTTCTTAGACCAAAAAATAATTGAAGACCGTTCGTTGATTACTTTCCGCTTCAAAAATTTTAAATTCATTGTTCCTGAGGCAATTTCTGCCGGCGACCAGTTTAATATTACGCTCCAAAGGGTATTCTGGAATAGCTTGTATAAACCGCACGGCAGTTTCGACAATCTGAAACTTCCGTTTCGCGCAGTTGCAACCGATATAATTTCCGGTGAGTCCATCTCGCAAAAATCGGGGAATATTATTACTGCTATCCGCGCAAGCGCAACTGTCCCGCTGCGATATACTCCTATCCGTTCCAATGGGTTGATTCTTGTCGATGGCGGAATCTTTGCAAACATACCAGCCGAGCAGGCACTTGAATTTTCTCCCGATTTGATTATTGCTATAAATACTGTTTCTCCAAAACTCAATTTGGAAGATTTGAACACACCATGGAACATTGCCGACCAAGTGATTACTATTTCTATGGATAAATTTACACGAAAGCAAAAAGAATTCGCAGATTTTATCATTACCCCCAATATCGGACGCCACAAAAACACCGACTTTTCTAATTTAGACACACTTATCCGTGCCGGACGCTTTGCCGCAAAACAGTTAGTGCCTCAAATCCAGCAAAAATATCGTTCCAAATTCTACTCTAAAATCAACGAGTATCATAAAAATATCTCAATTGAAATGCTAAAGGGCAAAGCAATTGCCGCCGATGGCCTCGATAGCGACGACCTTGCCTATCTCCTGCAAATCGTGCCTTCTATCAACGGCATAGAGCAATACAACGACTTGATTATTAAACTGCTCGAAACAGATAAATACAAGCAAATCTCGCTTAGCATCACGCCCGACAGTGTTATCTTTTCCGCAACGAAATTCCCCCTCCTTTCCTCAATAAATTTAACCGGAGTTTCTAATCCGGCTGTAGCAGAGTTTGCCAAAGAGTATGTGCAAAATAATCCCTTAATTTCTTTATCACCTAACGGGATAACCCGCATCAAAGAAGATTTGCTCAAAAAATACCGTTCCGAAGGATTTTCGTACGCTATCATTACAAACGAAAGAGTGGATAATTTCGGCAATTTGTTCCTCTCCATCGACGAAGGCACTATCGGCGAAATCGTTATTATTGGGAACGAGGAAACAAGCGATTTCCTTATCCAACGCGAACTTAAATTCAAAGTCGGGCAAGTGCTTAATGCAGAAAAATTAGTTCGCGGATGGAATAATTTAGTTAAAACCGGACTCTTCTCCAATGTTGAAATTGATGTTGAAGAAAATATTGAAAATGCAAAAAAAGTTGTTGTTGTTAAAGTTACTGAGGGTGGCACCCAAACCCTTCGCATTGGCGGCAAAGTCGATAGCGAACGCTACGGACAAGCTGCTATCGACGCAATACAGGAAAACCTCTTTAATGCCGGAATTCGTCTTTCTGCCCGTTCCACAATCGGCCCCCGCAACCAGGATTACACTTTGCTGCTCGAAAATCCTCGCATTTTCAAAACAGACTTTTCGCTGTCGGCTTCAATGTATTATTCTAACCGCGATATTAATAATTATCTGTTTCAGAAAAAATCGCTCTACCACTTCGATTACCGCAAAATTGGCGAAAGCACTATCGAACGTTTCGGTGGAATTGCTAATTTCGGTCGCCAATTAGACAAAAGCGGCGCAATTGTATTTGCTTACCGCTTGGAAAAACAACGCTATTTTGCAAAAAATATAAGCAAACCGAACTTTTACAACATTTCTACAGTCAAAGTGGCTACTATTTTCGATAGCGAAGACCGTTCATTTCTTGCCCGAAGCGGACAGCGAATTGAACTTTACCTCGAAACTGGTGCCATGGCAATTGAACCATCAGTAAGTTTCTCAAAAGCATATTTTTATTATCACCATAATTCTACTATCGAGAATGTTACTTTTCGCCCGGCAGTTTCTTTCGGTGCGGCGGATAAGTCGCTCCCGACAGCTGAATTTTTCTCGCTCGGCGGTCAGACAAGCTTCTACGGTTTACGAGAAGATGCCATACGTGGCCGACAAATTTTTCTCGCATCGCTCGAAGCTCGCTATAAGCTTCCTTTTCAAATATATTTCGATACTTATTTTTCTGCAAGGTACGATTTGGGAAATGTTTGGTTGCAGCCTGACGAAATTGCTTTCAAAGATTTCCTGCACGGCGGCGGCATTGCCTTCGAACTCGACACACCTCTGGGTCCCGGTCGGTTTGCCGTAGGCAGAAGCTTCTATTTCAGAGAGAACGGGGAAATTGTGTTCGGGCAACCAGTCTTGTATTTTAGCATCGGAATGAAACTGTGATTCGCTTACACTATTCTTCTCAGGCAATTTCTGCTTTTCTCAATTGCCTTTTCTTGTAGATATAATTGACAATCTCGCCCGAAAACAGCAATATAAACGAAGAATAATATATCCAGATAGCCATCGAAATTACAACTGCAAATGTCCCGTAGAACTTCCCATAATTACTAACTCCGCTGATATACCAACCGAAAATATGTCGTGCAATTTCAATTAGCAACACGCATCCGACAGTGCTCCAGAATATCACAAAAAATGGCATCCGCTTAGTCGGTATAAATGTATAGATAAAGAAATAAATTGCAAACGACGATACAAGCGAGATAAGCGTTACAATTGCCCCACTGATGATTTTATGTATAAAATCCGGGAAAAAACTCTCCAAAAACGAAATAACAAAATTTCCAATCGGCACCAGATAAGAATAAATTAAAATTAATATTGTAATAATTATTGTAAGTAAAATATCATACAAGCGGTAGATGATGAAAATTTTCTTCGCCGGTATGTGAAATATTGCATTCAGCCCCGACCGCAAAGACGACACAAGTATCGACGATATCCACAATAGCGAAACAAGCCCGATAATCCCGGCTGCGTTGCTGTGCAGGTTTATCTTCTTTACTTCTTCCAGCACTATGTGGATTATCTCTTTTGATGATTTTGTCGGTGGCAGAAAATCCGAAAGCATTTTTTCTATTACTTCCGAGAGATGATTTATATCTACAAAGGCATTTACAAGATAAATCGACAGCAAAAAAAGCGGAATTACATATAAAGCAATATTGAAGGCAATCCCGGCGGCAAGCATAAAAGTATGGTTGTCGTCCAACTGGTCCGAAAAATCCATAACCTCCTTATATACACTTTTTATTATGTTTGATTTGCCTTTGCTCATCAATATTCTTGCTGTATAATTGCTGAATATCCTTTTTTTGAACTGCCGGCAAAAATAATTGTATATGTTTTGTTGTACGTTAAGAATAAATCATCAATTCGCGCTATTTGCTTGCCGGTTTCGGAATTCACAAATGTTAAGCTGAATTTCCTCTCTTTGTATATGCGTTCGATTGGAGTGCGTTCACCAAAACCAAGCCCGGGATAGATAAGCACTTCATCGCCTATTTTTATATCAACTTTTGGTATGTCCGATACATTCACAAATCGCCTCACATAATGGTCTGCCGCTGCCTGAACCGAAGGCTCGATAAACCATACCAACTCCGGAGATTCCTTTGTCCCGGCAGCAATTAGCATAGCTCTGTGCTCCGGGCTTGCCGAAAACGAAAACTGCTTGCCCAATATACTCAGTTTAGTTTCCCCACTGCTTAGAATAGTCGCAAGCGCCCCGCTGTAATTCAGCCGTGCATCGGAAAATACTCCCGGCAGAGCGAAGCTTACAAAATCTGCATCCGCAACTGTGTTTACCAACTGTGCAAACACTCCTTCGCTTTCCGAAACTACTGGATTGGCAGGGGCTCCCTCTTCCACAAGCGATATTTTTTGCTCACCTGATTGCGTTGAATACACAACGATATAGTATGATTTATTTGCTTCGAGCCATAATCGGGTTGTTTTTATCAGACGCGCTGGCTCTGTTGCTGTAAACACTGCTGTTGGCAATATGCCCGCTTCCAGTAACTTCGGAGGCGATATTTCTCCAAACTTCAAGCCGCTTGCAAGATTGTCGCCCGAACGGAAGCCGCGGAATTTGTCCTCGCCCGTCGCGTTTGCTATTTCCCGTGCCCCGGCAGAAACAGAAATACCGCTTTGCAGGTAATCACCATTAACCACCCGCACCACTGCCCTGTTTTTCATTTCTTCTGTGAAATATGCTGGTTCGGCAAACACTAATTTTTTTGCTTTCGAATGCGAGCTATCAAAAACAAATGCCGTATATTTTTGCAGAACATCAATTCCAACGACAAGTTTTGCTGTTGTCGAACCGTTCAGTGTCACGCTTAAAGTATCTTTCGAAGTTGTACCGCAAGCACCTATTGTTTTTACTGCGTCGGCAAACATTGGAGATACTGTTGCCACATCGCCCGAACTTTGTAAGTGAAGGCTTACCATTTCGCTTGAAAAATTCACTGTTTTCAAATAAGCCTCGCGATTATTGATTGTAGCGGGTTCTCTGAGTGCCTGCACTGTCGATTGCTTTTCGTCCAATAGCAATACTTTTTCGGCATTTCCTTCGCGAATTATTACAATTGCATATTGCCCGAAATTTTCCAACATTAAATCAAATAGCCCGATAAGCTCGTCGCCGGAGTGCTTATGCCGGACTATAGAAACCGCAAGTTCGCCCGAACGCACAACCGAATGGGATGTTGCCCGCCGGTATTGAACGTGGCTTGCAATTGGCTGACCACTCGGGCAACCCAGCATCATCGAGTAGCTAACAGTTGAGTCAGGATATCCGTTAAAAAGCTTCAGATATGCCTCTTTCTGGCTTTGTGCAACTACCATCGAAGTCGAAAAAGTTATGATTGTATCTACATCGCGATAATGCG
The DNA here is from genome assembly GCA_937936035.1 of Eximiradius proteiniborus. GTDB lineage: Bacteria > Bacteroidota > Ignavibacteria > Kapaibacteriales > UBA2268 > JAKIZO01. Next base: position 30,105 of record CALGXJ010000040.1, on the reverse strand, counting down.
ACGCTCCGTCTGCCGATGGCAATACAACAAAAGTATAATTCATATTCCGTCCGAAGCGAACTTTGTTGTCCGGTTTAAGTTCGCTTGTGCCTTGCCGGCGGACTTCCAGAAATACTGAATCAGCCGGTGGACGCACAAACGCCGACACCATCCCGTATGGCACATTTTCGATTTCAGTTTCTCCATTTAGCACAATAGAACGGCTTTGACCGTCCCCCGCAAGATTTAGCAGCCGCACATTTACTGTTTCGTATCTCGGCGGTGGATTCACAAGATATTCATTTTCCGTAGCACACGAGCCAAGCAGCAAAACGCTGATTATTATAAGTAGATTTTTCATTTTCTCATTTACATTTACAAGCATTAACAATATTAATAAAATTTACAATATAAATGAAATAATATAAACGATTCTAATATAAAAATGATATGCTTACAGCTTGCAAAATTCTGACAAGTCAATAACGCGCTGATATGGAACGCAGGAAATCCAACATTTTTGCAATTAAATTCTTTTGGCTGTAAGCAACACAAGAAGCAATATTGCTTGCAGCAATATTATTACAGCTCCGCTTGGCAAATCCACGAAATATGATAATATTAGCCCGGCTATACTACTTACCGCTCCGATTACTATCGATAATACACTCATCTGGAAGAACGTTCGCGATACTATGCGTGCAGTTGCCGCAGGAATTACTAAATACGCTCCAAGCAATAGCATACCGACTACTTTTATCGAGACGACAATCAGCAACGAAATCAGCAATGTCAGCACATATTCATCTGTTTCGACAGGTAATTTGCTTGTGCGGGCAAGCTCCATATCGAAAGTTGAATATGCCCAGCGTCCCCAATGTATTTTGCCAGCAACCGCTATAACCAACGTGAGAGTAACCACCACCCAAAGATCAATTACCGATACATTCAATATTGAACCGAAAAGATAAGAATATGCATCTGCCGAATAATTATCGTTTAGTGCTAAAAATATTATTCCTATTGCCATTGCCACCGAAAAAAGTATCCCAATTGATGTATCTGCGGAAATATCAGCTTTCTTTTTCAAGAATACCATCAAAACTGCTATAAGCAATGTAAACGGAATTGCCAATAGCATTGGCTCGATACCTAAAAATATACCTATCGCAATGCCGCCAAATGCCGCGTGCGACAATCCACTCCCCAAAAAGCTTATTTTTCGTTGAACTACAAATGTCCCGAGAAATCCACCCACTGCACCGAGCAAAATCCCTACAACCATCGCCCGCTGCATAAAGGCAAGGCTAAATACTTCACTCATAGCTTTTCAATCCAAAAGTAACTTTATGCTTGTGCCCAAGATGCGAGAACGTTTTCATTAAATTGAGTTCTGTAAATGCTTCGTTTTTATTACCATAATATATTAATTGCTTGTTCAGAAGCATAACTTTGTTTGTGTGGTGATAGGCGGCTGTCCAGTCGTGCGTTACCATAAGCACTGTAACACCCCGCTTTTTGTTGAATTCTTCTATAAGTTCATTAATTGTAGACTCGCATACAAGGTCTACTCCCGTTGCAGGCTCGTCTAAAAGAAGTAGTTTGGGGTTTGATGCAAAACATCTTGCCAAATACACTCGCTGAAGCTGCCCGCCCGATAGCTCCGAAATTTGTTTCCTTGCATAGTCTGCCGCTCCGACAAGTTCGAGTGCGTGAAGAGCCAATTTCTTGTCTTCTCTGCTTTTTACTCCTAGCCAACGATTTCTCACACCGCTCAGCACCAGCTCAATGGAATTTGCCGGAAATGAGCGGTCTATTGTTTTAATCTGCGGGACATATCCAATTTCGCCGGGCTTGATTTTATCTAATTCCTTGCCAAAAATCTTTATTTCGCCCGACGAAGGCTTTACAATACTTAATAACGCTTTTAGGAATGTCGTTTTGCCAGAGCCGTTCGGACCAACTATTGCGACAAAATCTCCATTTTCTATTTCAACATTGATATTATCCAGAATTATATTGTTGCCAAACTCAACTGTCAGACCGCTTGTTTTAATCGCATAATCAGGCATAGCTAATCTCCTGCTAGTGCTTTCGCAAGAGTTCGTGCATTGAACAGAATTAAATCTTGATAATTTTCTCTGCCGCTTGTTCCGCCAATCGGGTCGAGCAAGTAAACGCTTACTTTTGCTTCGTCTGCAATGCTTTTTACGGCTTTATCCGAAAGTTGCGGCTCGTTGAATATGGCTTTCGTTCCGCTTTCTTTTATTTTCTGAATAAGCGAAGCAATGTATTTCGGGCTTGGCTCTTTGCCCGGAGCTTCTTCTATGGAACCTCCGTAAAGCAACCCGTATCGTTGCAACATATACATAATAGAAGGATGATGCAGAAAAACAGTTTTTCCTTTTACATTGTGAAGAATGTTGTCCACCTGACGGTGCAGCAAATCCAATCTGTTCGAGAAAAGTTCGGCGTTTGTGCGATATGTTGCTGCGTTTTGCGGGTCAATCTTCGCAAGTGTGTCCGCAAGTGCCGGCAGAATCGCCTTCACTGCCAGCGGGTCCATCCAGAAATGAGTATCAATATTTTTAGATGTAATTGTTGTGTCGGCTGCCGAAACTTTTTCGCCACGATAGTTTATCCAGTATTCTCTGGGGAGCAGTTCCACTAACTGCAATAAATTTCTGCTGCCGGGAAGCTTTGCCGCCCAGCCATCGTTGTTGTCTGCTGCATATATCAGCACATTTGCCGCCTGCGATTTGTATACATCCGACGGCTTCGGCTGATACGTGTGGGGCGATGCGCCCGAAGGTATAATATACCTTACATCTACTCTTGGTCCGGCTATTTCTTTGATAATTGCATATATTGGATTGCTTGTTGTAACTATGATTGTTTTAGTGTTCTGCGACCCGCAGCTTGCAATCGCAAATATTACCGAAAAAAATAATAATAATTTTTTCATGTTAATTTCGAAAGATTGTTCGATTTTTTGATAATAGACTATTTATTTATCTATTTATTTGGAATATTGATTAACTAATTTATTGAATTATTCGTTATAAAAATAAATTAATTCTTGGGGTAGCTCTATGAAAAAAATCGGTCTGCTTTTCGGTGTCTACACTAATTTTCCTCTCGATGTTCAGCACTATATTAATTCAAAACAAAGTAGTCAATACGTTTGCGAGGAAATAAAAATTGGCATTCTAAGAAACAACGACTTCTATCATTACGATGTGATTTTCGACCAAATCTCTGAATTTGTGCCTTTTTACCGAACTTTTCTAAAAACTCTGGGTTTGCAGAGGAAAAAAGTTATTTCAAATTGTCTTACCGACTGCTATAATGATTATTTTTTTCAGGCTCTTGTTGCGAACAATTTGGGGCTTAAAACACCAAAATCCTGCTTAATTCCTACTAAGTGGCTGCCGAAAAACACTACTCCCGAAGCTATGCGAAACTTAGAGTATCCTCTCGACTGGGACAAAATGTTCGACTACGTCGGATTTCCTGCTGTTCTGAAATCTAATGCTTACGATGAAAAACGTTATGATTTCAAAGTGTATAACAAAACTGAGTTTTTCTCTGCTTACGAACTCACTGGATCAAACCTGATGATTTTGCAGGAATCAATTGAGTATGACGAATATGTCCGTTGCTTTGTCGTCGGTGGTAAATATTTGAAAATTGTTAAATACAATCCCACAAATCCTCTGCATTTGCGATATTCAAGAACTGCTCCGGCAATTGACGCAAAAACTGAGCAGAAAATCAACGATGCCTGCCTGAAACTGCTCAACAAAATAGAAAACCATTTCAATGCTGTCGAATTTGCTATCAAAGATGGCGAAATTTACTGTATGGATTTCAACCGTCCGATTTCAAGACTTGAACGATTTATCCTTGGCGATGAACTCTACGATTGGCTCGTTGAAAAAATTGGCAACTACTTGATCGAGCTTGCATTAAGCAACTAACTTAGTGGTATTTTAAATTTAAAGGTTGTGCCTTTCCCTTTCTCGCTCTCAACGGAAATTTCACCGTTATGAAGCAATATAATATGCTTTACAATGGATAGCCCGAGACCAGTTCCCCCGCTTTTTTTCGAGCGTGATTTATCCGCAATATAGAACCTCTCAAAAATACGTTCGGTGTCTTCTTTGGATATGCCCATTCCGTTGTCTTTCACTGCAAAATAGGCGTAATGTTTGTCGTATGAACAACTAATAAGAATTGTCCCGCCGTCCGAGTACTTTATTGCATTATCTATAAGATTTATAAACACTTGCTCCATTCTGAACACATCAACGTTTATTTTGGGAAAATTATCTTGGTATTGCACTGCTATATTCAGTCCTTTATCTTTGAGCTTCGGCTCGAATATTTTCAATACGTTGTCAATGATTATCCGCCCGTCGATCTGGCTCTTAATTAGTTTTGTGTTTGGCTCTTCCAGCTCGGATAGCATTAGCAAATCTTGCACAATGCTAATCAATCTGTTTGTATTTCGCTTGATAATGTCAATATAGTGATGATATTGCTCGTCGATTTCGTCCTCAAGTGTTTCTATAAATCCCTTGATTGCTGTAAGCGGTGTGCGTAGTTCGTGAGAAACGTTTGCAACAAAGTCTTTTTTCAGCTGTTCCAGCTTTTTTATCTCTGTTATATCGTGAAAAAGCAGCACTACTTCCTTTTTTGCTTCTATAAAATTGGCACTGCAGAGATAGAATTTTTTGTCGTTCGAAATTTCATTGATTGTGCTGCTCTTTTCGTTCAATGTTTGATTGAAAAGATTTAATATATCCTGATTTTGCGTTATTTCATTAATATTCTTATCTAAAATTTCATTACTTGAAATAATTTTACAAAAACCAGCATTTGCTACCAGCACTCTCCCTGTTATATCGAGTGCAACAAGCCCGTCTTGTATAGCTTTTATAATAGTATTGAGTTCTTCTTTTTGCTTGGTAACCTCGGCAAATAAAGTTTTAATCTGAGCTGTCATATTATTAAAATTCGTCGCTAATTCATAGATTTCGTCCCCACCGCCGATATTAACTTTTATATCAAAATTGCCAGCAGCTACTTTGCGCGAAGCCTCCGAAATCTGATTTATCGGCTTGGTGAGCGACCGTACAAATATCAATGCCCCAATCAGAGTAACCAACACAACAATAGAAGCAATTTGAAGTATCTGCAGAATTAGCTGATTGATAAGATCCTTCGCCTGATTTCTGAAAATACTTGTCCTAATCGCACCGAGAAACTGCCCGTTGCTACCTAAAAGAGCGTGTGCAACATAGAGCATCTCTTTGTGCACTGTTCTGCTGAATCGCTCCGATTTCCCTACTTTCTCTCCTTTGAAAATAGGCTCGAGCTCGGGACGGCTCCTGTGGTTTTCCATTTTGGACGGGTCGCCCTCCGAATCGGCAAGCACCCGCCCTGTGCTATCTACAATGGTTAGCCTTATATCAATTTCTTTCCCAGTCTTTTTTACGTAATTATCTAATTCAGAAATCTGTCCGTTTTCGATAAAATAAATGATTTTAGCTTCAAGAATTGTATTTATTTTATTCAGGTTATCGGTAATTGTTATTACGTGTTGGTTGCTTACATTGCGATAGGTAAAATATAGTATTAACCCGGTAAGCAAAAAAATCACAAGGAAATATCCCACAAAAATTTTCGACGACAATCGTTTCATCAATTTTCTTCTATTTTGTAGCCAACGCCCCGAATGTTTTTAATAAATTTGCCAGCTATTCCTAATTTTTCACGTAAATTTTTTATATGAACATCTACTGTTCTATCGAGAACGCCTTTTTCCTGCGCTCCGAGATAATCAAGGATTTGCTCGCGGGAGTATACCCAACCGCGCCTGTCGCTTAGCAACTTCAATATACGGAACTCTGTTGAAGTAAGCTCCACTTTCTCGCCATTTACAGTTACTTCGTATTTCTGATGGTCTATCTCCAGTATATCGCCAATGCGCGTTTTCTGCGTCTTCACTACCTTTTCGTCCCGACGAAGCACAGCTTTGACGCGTGCCACCAGCTCACGCGTCGAAAACGGCTTGGTAACGTAGTCGTCCGCACCGAGTTCCAACCCTAATACTTTATCCATTTCTTCTGTGCGAGCTGTTAGCATTATTACCGGAATATGCGAAAACTTCTCGTCTTTTTTCAGATACTTGCAAATTTCGAAGCCATCCGAGTCCGGTAGCATCAAATCTAATATTACAAGCTCCGGTGTGTTGGTTTTGAGATACTTAAACAGGCTTTCGCCATCCTCGAATGTTCTTACTTTGTAGCCTGCCTTTGTGAGTGCAAGCGAAACAAGCTCGCAAATATCTGCTTCGTCGTCGACCACTACTATTGTCTTTGCGTTGCTGCTTTGCAGAGGAGGCAAATTTTCGCTGATTTGGCGATTTTCTTCTGACATTTTATTATGCCATCATACTGAAACAAAATATAAAAATACAAATTTTTTGTTAAGCAAACGTTAATTTTTGACAAGTTATTGCTAAATATAAAAATATATTAATTCATTATATTAATTTTTTGCTCTTTCATTTTTCTTCTACGGTTCGCTCTGCGCAACCCACTGCCAAAACTTTACTTATCCCGACGCAATATTTATTAATCAATTTTTTCTTCGTAATTTCGTATTTTGTTATTAATTAATTGATAAGCACACTATGACTAACGATGAATTAATTGCATATTGCCAAAATTCCATCGAACAGCGAAACTACATCCTTTTCGAAGATCAGGTGTTTGCCGAAATTACCGCAGAGCAAGCCCAAATGCTTGCTAAACGTTATTCGAGCAACACCCTGATGATGCTCCCAAAATACGAAATAGATTTCTTCGAATGGCTCCGCTCGGAAGACGAAGCGATCTGGCTCGATCTCTGGGAAGACGAACTTGTAGAACCATACCTTGTCGGAATGTATTTTCTGCCTCGTCTGGTGGAACGCGACGGCCGCGGCTTTCCGATTTGCGACCTCCTCGATAACGACAACTATTTCTTTACTTCCGCTCAGATGCTGGACGAAGAAGGCAAAGCCTTTGTCGAATCTGCCCGCAACCGCTTCGAAAATAATGAACCGCTCACTGTGGCTCAACTGCTTGCTCTCGAAATCTCTGCTTCGCCTATCGACATCTGGCACTTTGCCTACAAGCACTCCATCCCTCTGCGGCAAGCGAAATCTGCCGTCTCGCAGCTTGTCGACGACCACGCGCTTGTCCATATCACCGATGCAGAACATTTAGCAAGGTTCATTAATGTATAAATTTGTGCTTGTGTCGCTACTTTTGCTTCCGCTGAGCTTGCTTGCTCAGCCGCACAACTTACAAGTCGCTTCTTCGCTTGCCGATAGCCTTGCTCTCAGGCTGCCTCTCCATAGCGACACTGCCCGCATAAGCACAAGCCCGACCGATGCTCAGATGATTATATTGCAGGCAATTGCCCGCCGGCTGCCGGTAAAAATCACTCCGCCGACTGCCGATGCTTCCGATTTTCTCTATCTTTCGCCTGTTGTCCTTGGTGTGGATTATTCGTCAATTTCTAAAAATGATATAAAACGCACCATTTCTGTTTCACTTTCTTTTCAAATTGTTTCAAACAATGTGCTCTCCCAACCCGAAACCTTCGTTCTTTCATTGTCCGACACACTTACTTACGCACAAGCCGAACAGATAAATGCTTCGTCGCCCGACTTCCTTCGCAATCAACTGCCAGCTCCAACCGAAAGTGCTTGGGAGCAGTTCCTTCGCCCGGCAATCGTTGTTGCCACTCTCGCTGCTACCGTATGGTTGTTCTTTTCGGTGCGTTCCCGATGAACGATGTGTATATTTTCACCGATTTCGATGGCACTATCACTCTCGACGACCTCGGCGACAAACTTTTCCTCGATTTCGGGCAGTTCGAACCATTCCATTCTGAACTTCTTTCGCACAAGTTGGATATTCGCCAATACTGGGAACTTCTTTTCGAAAGCTTGCCGGACAATATTGACGAGCAATTTATCAGAAACTGGGCTGCCGCTCAGCAAGTGGATGCCTATTTCCTTGATTTTGCTGAATTTTGCAAGGGCAATTGCTTGCCGCTTGCTGTTGTTAGCGATGGATTCGACCTTTATATCGACGCCGTCCTGTCGAATATTAACCAAAATCATCTGAAGGTTTATTCCAACAAAGCAAAAAAAAACAACGGCAGTTGGAATCTCACCTATCCGCTCGCAACCGAAAGTTGCGGCTGCCTTGTTGCCTCCTGCAAACGCAACGCATTGCTCAAGGATGTGCCCACCGACGCCTTCCTTATCTTCATTGGCGATGGATATTCGGATTTTTGCGCCGCTCAGTATGCCGATATTGTTTTTGCAAAAAAGTCGCTCGCCCGTTTCTGCTTCGAACAGAAAATCCCCCACCACAACTGGCGTTCTTTCTTTGATGTGCTCGCAGTTCTCCGAAAAATTCTTCATTCAAAGACAGTTCGCCCGCGTCATCAGGCTCGACTTCGACGTATGGAAGCATTCAAATCCGAATAACTCTTATCTTCTCCCATAATATTTTAACTTTGGCTAATATTGTTCATTTGATTAACCAAAAGTTATACTTTTAATTAATTTTTGTTCATTGGCATTGCGTTTGTAATCCCTTTTTCTATTAAATGTTTATGTTGAACAATGAATATCAGGTTTTCCTAATTTGTCGTTGGTAGTTTGATAATAAAATTATCTCTAAAGTTTATTTGAGAAATGCCGAAAATGATAACTGAGTAAGTATACAAAATTAAAAAAGGTGTGTATGGTTTGCCTAAATTACGCTTCTGATTGCTAACTAAATATTCAACTATTTAATTAACAGATTAATATACATTATTTTTATGATTTATCTATTCCTTATGTAACACAATTTATGGAGAAACTTATGAGAAAAGGAATTTCTAATATCTCCGACACTTCTTAAATCGACAGATGCAGGCGTCCGCTTGCCCGATAATCGTTTTGCTATGCTGGAAATTCGACTTTAAACAAACTTAGTTTTATAAACTTTATAAAAGGTCAAAATATGAAAAAGAAAAACCGATTGCTAAGATTAAGTCTTATAGTCACTATCTTAGCTTTTTTAAGCACGGGGCTGCTCCCCGCTGCTACCATAACATTTGTTGGAGGTACTAACGACTGGAATACAGCAACAAACTGGTCTCCAGCTATAGTTCCAACAAGTGCGGATGATGCAATTATCCCAAACGGGTTCACAGTTACTACTTCTGCTGCAATTACTGCCCGCACAATCAGTATTTATGGTAACTCAACCTTAACAATTACACAAAATGCAGATGTTGCAACAACAAGCACAGGCGGCATCACGCTAAACGGAACTTCTTCGCTTGTAATTAATGCCGCAGTTGCCGTAAATATTGGTAATGCCACCTATCGCGGCGATATTGTGCAGAACGACACCTCAAATGTTACTTTCAGCACTGCTGCTGCAACAGTAACCCTAAGCGGTACCTGGACAAAATCATCCACTGCTACAATTACTAATACAATTCCCGCAAATTTATCATTAGTTGGTACTACTGCTGTTACTTTGCCTGCTACTTTGACTACACTTAATTCATTAACTGTTAATAAACCCGGTTCAACTTGTACTCTTTCAGATAATCTTACTACAACAACTACATTGTCAGTAACAGCAGGCACATTAATCGTTGGTAATAACAATTTAACTGTAACAACAACATCTAATATAGCTTTAGGCGCCACTCTCAATGCCGCATCCACCGGCTCAAATACACGCACATTCACCGGCGCAATCACTCTTACCGGTACATTGATTTCTACTGGTGGTAGTGTTACAAACACCTTCACAGCAGCCCTCTCTATCCCAGCAACTGGCGTTCTTACTATAAATAACGCTACATCTACTTTTTCAGGCACAGTAGCTGGTGCAGCCGCTGGCGCTACAATTAACGCTCTTGGCTCAACTGTTACATTCTCAGGAATAGTTACATTCACAAACCTTACGCTCAACACAAACTCAAATACAAATTTAACATTTAGTGCTGCACAAACTGCAGCTGGTGAGCAAATTCCATCTCTCACTGTTCACAATTTAACCTTTGGAAACGATGCCACTCTTGCAGGAAATGTAACAGTATATGGAAACTTCACAAATACAGCAACATTCACTACAACAGTAGGTGCTAACACATTTACAGTTTACGGTGCATTCGACAATACTGGGGCAACATTTGATGCTACTGGCTCCACAGTTAAACTATATGGTGCAGTTACTAACTGGGGCACATTTACTACAACTGCTGCAACAACCTTTGAAATTCTCGGCAGCGGTAGCTTGCCTACTAACTTCACTATTATCGCAGCAGTAAACCTTGGTAATTTTACACTAAACAGACCTAATTCTTCATTTAATGTATCTGGTGCTTTTGCTGTTACATTTAATGCATTGACTATAACTGCTGGCACTGTTGCTCTGCCAGATGAGGCACATACTGTTACAACTACAACGACAATTGCTTCTAATGGAACATTAGACCTTTCATCAGTTACAACTGCTAACAATGGTATCACGTTTACAACAGGCCTCGCTGGTAGCGGTACTATCACCGCTAACGGTGGCAATGGTGCTGATGAACCTGTGATTGTTATTGCAGCTGGATGTAACTACACATTCACAGGTAGCATCCTTACAAACCAATATACAACATTGAGCGTGCTCTCCACTCAAACAAGCGATATTGAACTGCCTTCGAGCATTTCTCAATTGAATTTGCTAATAGTAAATCGTGGTGCTGTTGCTCGCAAAGTTATCTTAAATAGCAACTTGACTATTGCTGGTAATATTACAGCTACGGAATTTGCCTCTGGTAGATTTGAACTCAATGGCTACACATTAACACTCAGCGGCACATACACTTCTGCTGCTGCCGCAAACTTTATTATGGATGCAACCGAGGGTTCCACAGTTGTATTCAATGGTGCTCCAACTTTTGTTGCTAACGCAATTGTTACAGATCAAACTACAAACTTCCAGATGGGTGCAGCAGCAACAATAGACGCAACTATTACAACACTGAATAATTTAACTATAACAACCGCTACAACAACATTAGGCGGTGCTCTCACACTCTATGGCAACTTAACTGCTGCTACTGGTGCAACATTCAATAAAGCCACCTTCGATCTCACCGTTTATGGCGATGTGTCAAATTCCGGAACATTAACGTTAAACGGTGCTGGTGGAACAATTGCTTTGCACGGGCAATTAATTGGTAGTGGAACTTATACAACCGGTGTATCAACAATTCTCTCTATTCAAGGCACTTCCTCTCAGTTTGTTTTGCCTGCAGCCGTTACTACATTAGGTAGATTAACTCTCAATCGTCCAAATGGTATGAAGCTAATGGCTGGCTTAACTGTTGGCGATGGAGTTGCTGCCAACAATGATGTGACAATTACTCTCGGCGATTTAGATCTAAATGGCTTTATTCTTACACTTGCAGATGTAAATGCTCAAATTTCTGAAACTGCTGGCAACACAATTATCAACACAGGCTTGAGTTCGTCAACGACTGGCTATGTAACAACTGCAACAGCCGGCACTACTGCTGCAAATATACAAACAAGCGGCATTGGTGTTCCTTCGATAGCTGGTCCAACCGGTATTGTGGTTCGCCGCTATCCGAGAACTGTTCCTATTGCAGGTGTAGGTCTTGCAACTCATAGAATATATTATATCACAGGCACTGGAAACGTTACATCCGTTACATTTGCATTCGACAACACAGAATTATACAGCAACGCTGCAGATTTAAAATTATATCACACAACTGACTATACGTTTGTTACAAGCCCGACCGAAGTTTCCGGAACTGTAACTGAAAATACACCAGTAGCAGGCAAAGGTCAATTAGCTATAACAGGCGTAAATATTGCAACTGCGAATTACTATGCTCTTGCAGCTGCACCTGGCGATGGTGGTGTGCTTCGTACATTCGTTGGCACAAGCGGCAACTGGGGCAATCCTGCAAGCTGGAGCCCATCGGGCGTTCCAACAAAAGTTGACCAGGTTGTGATCGGTCCTGCCACTGTTACAGTAAACGGTAATGGTGCAATTTATGAATGCAAAACTCTTGTTCTGAACCATCCTAATGCAACAGTTCAACCAGCCAACAATACAGTAAATGGCGACGTTGTCTCGTTGCGTGTTATGGGCAATATTACTTTGGCAGCCGGCTCAGAAATTCTCGGTGTAAATGGCACTGGCCGTCTTAACTTAATAATTGGCGATGGCACAACAGCCGGAGTTAGCTCAACTATTTCTGTAAACAACAACTACACAACTGGTAGCGGTATCTGGGTGCACAATCTTACTGTTAATGCAGCAGATGTTACTGGCTCGGCAAATAGAATCCGTATTAGCGGCGATGTTGCACTTCTTGCTAATAGTGCAGTATCCGGTGTAAATGCTGAATTCTGGGGTGGCTACGACGCACTTCAAACAATTAGCGTTCCTGCTTCGGCATTCCTGAGCTTCACTACTATCCGCACAGACAACAACGCAAATGTTTCCACTCAAAGCAATATCACAGTTACTGATAGATTCGAAATTCTCAATGGTACTAAATTCGATGCAACTGGTGGAACAACTTACTTCACAACAGCTCTTTCTGGCACTGGCGACCCTTGGACAGTTCAAAATGGTGGCACACTACAACTCTTCAATGTCGAGTTGAATTCTTCTGGCGGTGCTCAAGACTTCGCTCCATTAGGAACTGCTTATATTCAAGGCAACTTTTACCAATATGGCACTGATGCTTTTGCTCCTACATCGGGCCGCATAGTATTCAGCAACCTCGGTCAGCGCGAAATAGTTAATACGCAAACTCCTGCTGATCTCATTTTCTACGCTCTTGAAGTTACAAACGGCTCCAAAGTTGTTACAAGCAGCAATTTCCAAGTTCAAAACGAAATAAATGTTTTAGGCAATGGCTCCTTGAAAGCAAACAACGGAACAATCGAATTTACCGGCAATGGTAACATCTACAATGCTTCGAACCAAACACTTGAATTCAACAATTTGACAATTGCTGCCGGTTTTACAGTTAATACATCCGACAGCTGGAAGATAAAGGGTAACTTGGTTGTTAGTGCTTCTGCATCCTTGCTTGCAGACGGCGGAACAATCACATTCGAAAACATTCAGGAAAAATCAATCAACGCAGCCGGAACTCTCCGCTTCTTCAAACTCAAAGTTGCAGATGGCTCCAAACTCACAACTACTACAAACCACAATTTCACCATTCGCAACAACGCAACAAATCCACTTGGTGCAGGAATTGAAGTTGAAGGAACTGGCGAATTTTATGTTGGTTCCGCCGCTTCAGTAATCACATTCGACGTTGGAGTTGGCGTATCCGCTGGCAATCCAAAGACTATAACTAAGTCATCCGCAGGACGACTTGAATTTGGAACAATCGTAATTGCAGCCAATCCAAACAACGAAGTTGCAACTTCATCCGACTTTACAATTACCGGAACCGGTGCTAACACATTCCTGAATTCAGGTGCAGGTGGCAAATTCACTGCAGCTGCTGGCACAATTACTTTCACTGGTGCTGCTCCTGAAATCTCAAGCGTTTCCCCGGCTTCCACTCAATTCAGTAGCATTCTTACACAAGGTGCAACCGCACTTACTGTTCCAAACCAGGCGCAAGAACTGTTTATCGCTGGCGATCTCACTATTAATGGAACTTCAAGCATGGACTTTGCAACTCCAAACACTGCAAGTAGAATAATTTTCAACGGGAACACCCTTCAGAAGATTACTGGCACCACATCTGCTCTTACTCCAATACAATTCGCCGATCTTACTTTAAATAAATCCGCTAATTCAGAGCTCTTACTCGAATTAGACGCTACAATAGCTTCTAACGCCAACCACGACTTCGTTCTCACAAACGGTATTTTGAACATCGGAAGCCGTACATTGACTGTCGGCGCCGGTGCTATCAGCCGCCTCAATGGCGTAATCAATGGCGGAACTGGCACTTACGTTGTTGCTACAAACCACCTAACTCCATTGCTCGAAGATTCATACTTTACTGTTAGTGGAGTGCCGACTCTCTACAACTTAACAATAAATGCTGCTCACACTACTGCAAACGACCTAACTGTAAACGGTACATTAGACCTTGCAGCTGCTAACTTGACTATCGGAACAGGCGCAAGTGCAGTAACTCCGATGAAGCTCATATTGAACGGCAACTTGACAAGAACTACTGGATTGCTCGATGGTAGTTTAACTAATTCACGTCTTGTATTGCAAGGCACTGGAACAGTTACAAACGGTTTGAGCAACTCATACTTTGTTGGTACTGCAGCTACAACTGTTCAGCTCGAAGTTGCTCGTCAGGAAACATTAGGTGGCAACTTGAATATTGCTAATACATCGTATCTACGCGTCAACACAGGTATAAATGATTTCGATCTCGGTAGCTACATATTAACATTCAATACATCATTTAACGTTGTTATGATTTCGGGCGGAATTAAGGCAGGAACAGGTTCCACTGTTGTATTGCCAAACATTGCAAACCTTACAATTCCTGCTTCAATGTTCCGCAATAACGAAGTAAACAACTTGACAATTGCTGCTGCAATCAATTTAGCCGGTGATTTACGCATTAATGGGACACTCACTGGTGCATTCAGCATTACTACAAATAATAATATATTAACATTCGGACCAAGTGCAACATTGCCGACATTTTCATCAAGTGCCTATGTAATTGGCAATATGCGCCGCTACGTAACAAATTCAAATACAAGATTTGATGTCGGTATTGGTGGTCAATATATACCCGTAGTAATCAGATTTGCGAATTCGTCCAGCCAGCAAGCTGTTGTAGTTAAACCAAATTATGTGAACCCAACATTAGGCAAAGGTGGCGACCCAACCCGTGCATTGCTCGCATTGTGGGACATTACAGCTGAAGGTACTGTTCTAAACGATAGCCTTCGTGTAAACTTCGAATGGCCTAATACAATACATAACGGCTTAACTCCTGCAAATGGAACAACATTTGCTGCTAAATGGCTTGGCACTTCGTGGAAAGACTACCGCAACAACGCTTCGTATGGCTCGCAAGTGCTTTCGATGACCAACTTCCCGATTAAAGGTTCGTCTGCTCTGACTGGCGATTGGGCTATTTTTGTTGCAACTGCCAACACCGACGCAGCTAAAGATGCAGCTATAAAAGTAACCGGCAATAAGCTTGTGATTACTAAGATTGAACCACTGCCAGTTGTTGTCAATCAGGCATTCAGCGTAACAGTTCAATTGCAGAACGAATATGGACAAGCAGTAAACGTTTCAACTCCGTTCAGCTTCACTCTAAAAGAACAAAAAGGTGCTGGTGGCTTTGCTAATGTTTCCAGTATTATTCCGGTTGGACAGTCATACGTCACATTGAACGGCCTCTCGATAACAGCTGCTGGTGGAAACTATCAGCTTCGTGTAGACTCAGCTGCCGCAAGCGAAGTGCTATCAGGTGTCAGCCAACTCTTCGACGTTCTTCCGACTGCTCCAACTTCGCAAGCAACAGCTCTTGCATTTACAAATATAACTGCTACTACTGCTACTATCAGCTGGACTAATGGTGGTGGTGCTGCACGAATTGTCCTTATTAAGCCAGACACTCTACTTAAACTCACAGAGTATCCACAAAACGGCGAAACTTACCTCGGAAATCAAATCGTTGGTCTGGGGTCGAGCATCGGCGGTGCAACTGTTCTATACAACGGAACTGGATCAAGTATTAATGTTGTTGGTCTTGCACCAAACACTAAATACTACGTATATGTATTCGAATACAACGGCACAGATGGTAACGAAAATTATCGCACTGTGGCCGCCGCTGGCAATCCTAAATCATTCGAAACAACTGGTAGCTACGACGACGACGTAACGTTCGGAACAAACAATACAAGAGCTCTTTCAAAAGCAATTGGAACCAACACGCCAATTCGTGGCACCATCAAGAGCTCGACAGACGAAGATTGGTTCAACTTCAACGTTGCCAGCACAACTCCGAATGTAAGAGTTAAACTTACTAACCTCGCCGGCGACTATACATTAGAATTCTACGATACAACCGGACGCCGCATCAGACGTTCTACTTTGAGTGGAAAATCAAGTGAAGCGGCTGTAATAAACGGTCTACCAGCAGGTACTTACACAGTTCGTATATTCAGCAGCGACGGCACTTATTGGACTAAGTCTGGCGAAGAATATGTACTGCAAGTATCAACCTATGGTAGCGAAATTTATTCGGTAACACCGTAAGGGCATTGGGTTTGTTCTCGGAAAGTGTGCCTCCCACATTTTTGGAGGCACACCCAATCCGGGAAAGAAAAGTTCTTTGTAATAACTTCTTAAATGGAATTACAAAAAGTGCTTGGATGCTATGGAAACCCATAGCCCAAAGCCAAAGCAAAAAGAAATTGTGTTTATAAAAATAAAAGGAACAAATTATGAAAAAAGTAAAATTCCTGAGTGCATTTTGGCTGGCGTTGTTACTCATTGCAGGAGCCGCCGAATCACTTGCTCAAACTTACAACTACCAGATGACGCTTACCCCCCGAAGAATGGGTAACCAACTGGGCGTTGAAATTTGGGTCCGCTCACTAACGCCTAATGCGGGCCCGCTCGGAGCAATGAACATTGGTGTTTCTTATAATGGCTCTAAACTTCAGGCAGAAAACTTCTCGCTTGCTAATCAACCTTCATCCAAAACTGATGCTATTCAGTTCGATGTTGATGCTCCGGAGCCTCTGCCATATTATATAATTGAATCTGAATTTCACAACAAGCCCGCTCGCGGTTTCGCAGCTCTCAGCGGAACAAGCATTTCAGGTTTGGTGGGCGGAACTATGCGTTATGTCGCTGTTCTGGACGTTAATGTTACAAGCACTTTAGGTCCTGGTTTCACTCCTGCTTCCACCGGACGCGGGTCGTTTATCGGACTTCTTCGCTTCAATATTCTCAATGCAAACGCTTTAACTGACAGCGATTTAGCAGAATTTCAGTTCAACCCGTACACTTCGCTCAATACTACTGTTGTAATGAGTGGCGATGGTCTTACTAACGTTACAAACCAAGTTCAATTTGTTAACCCGGCTCCGTTTACAATTCGTGGTATTACAGTTCTCAATCCAAATCAACTTAATCAAACAGTGAACCGTTATCCAGAATCTCCATACCAATCAATGCGCACAAATCGCGGTTATCCGATTTACTTTGAACGTTCCGGGCTTGCATCTCCTTCGTTAGCAGAACCTTACGGAACACGCCGCTTTGCATATCGCCTCGAGTATTCGCTCGATGGAGGCGCTACTTATACTGAATTTGGACGCGTTGCTGAAAGCCGCGACAAAGCTTCTCTTATCGCTGCTGCTGATTTGCCTACATACAGATTAGGCTGGATAGACTCCCTCGATGCAACAGACGACTACTTTGTTACAACCGGAACAGTTAAACCTTTGCCAAATGACGTTGCCTCCAGCTTATTGCAAGACGAACCCGATGGTCCTGGTCTACTTGGTTGGGGCTACGGTGGAGTCCTCCGTGTTATCTGGAAAGCAGACGACAACTTCCCGTTCAGAAGTGAAATTGCAAAAATCAGAATAACTCAACTTGAAGGTACAAGCGGCAGCCTCGCCGAAAGCAGCCGCCCTGCTTACACAAGTTCAACAAGAATGGACGAATCTGACCAGACTTTCATACTTGGTCGTTTGTTCTTCGTTCAATTTGATGGTGCCTCCACTTATTTCCGTACTGTTAGAAACTTCTCTACTCCGAACTCATTTACTGTAGAAGCTTGGGTTAATCTGAACACTTCGAATGGTGCCGGCAGCACGCCTGCTATAGTTGCTGCAAGCTCCGGCTCCGCATCGGATGCAGGTTTGGGCTGGATGCTTTATCTTCGCGATGGTATTTATCCGGCATTCCGTGTGTCTGCATCTGATGGCAGTGTGCTTGGCGATGTTGTTTGCCCAGCTCCATTGCTCCCATATGGCAACAATCCTAATCTAACAGACCAGCATTCACTCTCCTGGACTCACCTTGCTGGCGTTGTTTCGAATAATACAGTTATATTATATGTAGATGGCGAAGAAGTTGCCCGCTACAAAAATACGAGCGCTCCGAATATTCGTCCGTTGAATGTTAAAATGCCTATCTGGGTTGGCGTTAATCCTAACAACGGTATGAGACCTCAAGATTACTTCTATGGTGGTATCAAAGAAGTTAAAGTTTGGCGTCACGCTTTAGAGCAAAGTCAATTGCGCCGCTATATCCCGGGCGTTTACGATCCTAACGGCACAATTACTCCTATCACTGATGGTCCAAACGACTGGCGCACCGGGCTCGAGCTCTACTTCCCATTGCAGGCTTCTCGTCTCGACAAAGCTAACGAAAAAATCTATCAGCAAAGCAACAACGACTTGAACTTCTTTACAACTCCCGGATTGACTTCCACTCCAAACAATGATGCTATCCGCTACCGTCCGGATCGCTCTCATATCAAACTTACTTCTCCAAATGGTGGCGAAGGTGTAAGCAATTTGAAGGGTAAAATATATGAAATTCGCTGGGTTTCCTATGGTATTGGTAGCTTAACTCCTAAACCAAGTCCAACTTACGGCGACGTAATGATCCAGATTAGCCGCGATGGTGGCAACACCTGGTTCGACGCTTTGGACAATCAAACTCCTGCTATGCCTATCGACAACGCTGAAGTTGAAGATGCTTATGCTTTGTGGGAACCTTACAACAACGTTACCTCCTCCGGTATGATGAACGACCTGCAAGGCGTTATCCCATTTGTTGGCAACTACGAAAAAGATGTTCTGATGAAAATAAGCGGTTCCGAAGCTCGCAACCAGCAAGATATTTATTATATTTCGCAACCTTTCAAAGTTGCTCCTTGGTTCGCTTACAAAAATGGTCAGAACTCTATTGTAAGCATTCCTGAAAATACTAAACTCAATATCACTGGCGAAACTTTCTTCCTTGAAACTTGGATCAAACCTTATAGCTTCCCTCAAAATACCGAAGGTAACTTCTATCCAATAGTTGCAAAGAAGAATCCAAATGCTACTACAGAAGCTGCTGCTCTTCACTATGCTTTGAGACTTCTCCCAACAGGTCAGTTGCAGTTCGTAGTTTCATCACTCGACAACGGAACTCCAACTATTCGCACTGCTGTGAGCGACCCAATCTACAGAATACTCAATCCTAACAGGGTTGAATTCGATTCAGTTTGGGTTCACGTTGGTGTTTGGGTAAATATTCCATCAGTTGGTTCACAATCACAAATCCTGTTCTTCGTTGATGGTGTTCCTCAGCTTACCTGGACTCGCAACGATGCATTAGAAGCAACTAACCCGATTATGAGACAGCTCGGTTCTGGCATTACTGTTGATAAAACAAACACTTCACCAGTTTACATTGGCTACGAACCAACTATCGGAACAACTACCGGCCGTCGTTTCGATGGCGAATTCCGTGAATTACGCTTCTGGGGAGGCAACCCCGGTGGTGTGCTTACTATCGACGATATGATTAAATTCGTTCAAGGTGCTGCTAACGTCCGCGCAAGTGAGCTCGGCGTATTCGGCGGCGTCGACTACACTAAGAACCTCATCGCTGCATACTCATTCAACGGTAATAGCTGGGTCAACTACGGCAAAGCTCGTGCATTCGAAATGACTCCTTACGATGCTGACCTTGTTGCTCGTATTAATCCAGATCCAACTGCAAACTACGAATCAACTACTCCATTTATTAAACTAGTTGAACCAGTTTATCTGCAATCCGTTAAAAACACTGAAACTGCTCTCAAAGTTCGCTGGATTGGTTTCGACTATAACCGTAATAATGGAATTTCTTTCTCTTTTGGTTCATCATCCAAACAAGCTGACTTAGAATTCTCAACTGGCGGTGGTGCTGGCAATTCTAACGTTCCTTATCAATTTGTTTCGAGCATTTACCAAAATGCTGGATACACAAATGCTCTCGCTCTCCCAACCGCTACTGCTGATTATGAATTTTTAGGCGTTGCTTCAAAACCACAATATGCTGGTATTCTCAATTGCTCAATTGCAGACCCAGACGCTAACAAAGACGGTATCTACAACGACCAAAGCGTTATCGGCGCTGCTATGACAAACGGAAGATTAAGACTTCGTGCCCGCGCCAACATCAACACTCCTTATGCATTAGAATATGATAACGGCACTGATGGCTTTATGCAAACTCTTATCAGCGAAAGTGCTCAATTCAACATTACTCCTCCGAGCAACTTCACTGTTCGCGTACTTCTCGATGGCTACCACGGCGGATATGCTGGCGGTATTGTGAACAACATTGGTACTAACTTCTCCAACAAAGGTTTGAGAATTCGCCTGTTCGAAGATAATTCCGGCGTTCCTGGTGCCTATGTTCCTAATAGCACTGCTCTTTCAACAGATAAATACTACAACTTTACTCAATCGAAACTTATTACAAACAGAAATGCCGGCGCTAACAACTTCGCTAACGTTCCTTTCGTTCTTACTGAAGTTGCTGATGGTCGCTACTTCGTGGTTGTTGATCACTTGAACTACTTGCCAGTGATGTCGGCTTACGCTGCTCCATTCTACTATGTTGGCGACGACCTCTCTACCTGGGCTGTTGAATCAGGTTGGGACTTCCAGGCTTGGGACGGAACCGACAACAACTTAATTACTTCTACAGAAGCTCGTCAGGAACCTCCGGCATATGGCTCCCGCTATACCGCTTTTGCCGATGAACAAAACTATACTCCTGACCGCTACAACTCCAAGTGGGCTTCAACTGGCTTGAACTTTAACGATGGTGGCGCAGCAAACAACATCACTGGTCCTAACTCATTGCCAGCTATGGTTGGTGGCGACGTCTACCGTGATGGTCAGATCAATGCAGCTGACCGTGCTAAAGTTCGCGTAAATGCTCTTTCTACTGATCCATCCAACGACGTAAACGGCGACAACGTTGCTAACGCTATCGATAGAACTATCGTTGATAACAATACAAACAAAGTTTCATCACTTCGCAACCTTGCTTTGAATACTGCTTACGTTTATCCACAAACTACTAATTCTATCGAAAGCAACCCGTTTGCTTACATTTCTGACGCAGACCCAATGAGCGTTTACTATCCTCTTGCTCCTGAACTTTCGAAACGCCTCATTGCCGATGCTAAATCATATCTCAACGAAGGTGGCGAAATTCATCCTTCAACTACTATCAGCAAATACGACCAAACTCAGTCTGGTGGTCTATCATACCGTGTTATTGCTATGCCTCAGCTTAACGGTAATTTCGTAGATGTTCCTATCTACATTCGCAATACCGGTGCTGATTTTGCTCTTGCAAATGCTACTTTTGCAATCAATTTCGACCCAACTGTTGTTCGTTTTGCTGAACTTGTGAAACTCAACGAAGTTATTTTCGACAACCGTTCTGATTTAGGCTACGGTCCGATCTACACTTCACCAACTAATTTAACTGATATTCCGGTGCCAAACACCCGTTCTATCGAAGTTGATTGGGATGCATATACACGTCGCCCAGGTCAAATTGTTCCAAGAGTTAATACTTATCTCGGCACTTTGAGATTCGAACTCTTACGCAAAGATCAGAGCATATTCTTCAACTGGAGCAATACTTGCGCTGTTCTCTCCACAGACGGCAAAATTATCACTGGCGTTGGCGTATTCGAAGACATTAAACCTATCATCATCACTAAGAACTTTGCTGTTGTTGCTCCTAATGGCGGTGAAGTTTGGGAAGGCGGTTCTATGTATACTATCAACTGGACTGCTCCTCTCGATGTTGAAGGCGTTTCTTTGTATCTCGAATATTCAGCCGACAACGGCGCTTCCTGGGTCCGTATTAACCAAGGTCCTGTTGACGCTCTTAAATTAAACTTCAACTGGATTGCTCCTCGTCTCAATTCCGGCGAAATGCTTGTTCGCTTGCTCGATGCTGCTACTGGCAAAGAACTCGATAGAAGCGACGCTGTATTTACTATATTCTCTGTCCCAGCTGAAATTACTCGTCCTGCTTCCACCGATCCTATCTACACAAGCGGCAAAAAAGACTTCATCCGCTGGATTTCGAAAGACAACGCTAATGTTCGTTTCGAATTCTCCGCTAACGGCGTTGATGGCTGGACCGCTGTTACCGGATCTGTTAGCTCCAACAAAGAAGAAGTTGAATGGACTATCCCTGCTGCAAACACTAAGAACGCCGTTGTTCGTATGGTTGATGTTGCAACTGGTAAAGTGCTCGCAGTTTCCGAACCATTCAGAATTCTCTCCGGCACACTCGTTATTACTAATCCTCGTGCAAACGATAAACTCAACTTCGGAGAAAAACGTCCGGTTCGTTGGGTTCACGAAAACGTTAATACATTCACATTGCAATACTCTATCGATAACGGCGCTACCTGGAATACTCTTGCAAGCGAATACAAAGCATCGCTCCGTTCATTCGACTGGATGGTGCCAAATGTTAATACTAAGAACGCTTGGATTCGTGCTATCTACGCTAACATTCCCGAACTCGAATACCACCGCTCCGGTCCATTCGAAATCAAAGGTAGCGTAACTGGTATCGACGATCCAATCGCTCTTGGCTACAATGTCGAGGTTGTTCCTAACCCATTCGCTGATGAAGCAAAAGTTACATTCACTATCCCAACAGATGGTAATGTTTCGGTTAGCCTCTACAATACTATGGGTGTCAAGGTTGCCTCGCTTGTATCCAGCAAGTTTTATGCAGCTGGCAGCCATACTGTTAGCTTGAGCGGATTGAACCTCGCTTCCGGTATGTACATCGTTCGTATCGAAGCTGGTCCATACGTTATCACTCGTGAAGTTGTAAGAGTTAAATAATACTCTGCGTTCATAACTACACCGAAGCAGCCCCTTCCTCGAAGGGGCTGCTTTTTATTTTCTCAATTCCTCTAATTAAACTTATTTTTTTCTGTATATTTCTTTTTTTGTATCAATTTTACTAATCTCTTTTATAATTAATCGTCTATATCTTTATGTTAATTTTGAATTGCAACGAAATTTTCCGAAAGTATTACAAGTGGAAATGAAAAGAATAATTATAAATATTTTGCTGATACTGATTGCAATTTCTGCCAAAGCCCAGGATGAAAAATTCGACCCTAAGCACGAGGCTCTGCTGCGAGGAGTGCGTATTTACGGCGACAACGAAACTATGCCACCTATCCTTGTCCTGAACAATAGCTCGGGCTATACGACAAATATCGGTAGCGAAAAAATTACTGTGGAAATCGATATTTTTGCAAGCGTCCCTCCGAATTTATATGCACGGTTTGTCCATTGCACTGCTGACTGGAAAGAAACGGAAAATATTTTTTATCAGGAGCTCTACCACCGACGGTTTAGCAATATTCGTTGGGATGTAGCCGGCTACACAAATCCATATTTCTCGCACAGAGGCTATTTCTCTTTTCCTGATTTTAGCATCCCGATTAAATATTCGGGCAACTGGAAAGTGAAATTTTATACTTACGACAACGATAAAGAAGAATTTGCGGAAGCAAAATTCTTTGTGGTCGAGCCTCGAGCACAATCTCTTATGAGCATTTGGAATAGTATGTACTCGACTAAATACAATGTTTCATCAACAAGTTATAATCTCGATGTTCAGGTGTGGTCAAAATTGAACCTGCTGGATAATAATGTGCATACTTGCGTGCTTTATAAAAATAATCGCTGGGAAGAACCTCTCGTCGTTTCATCAAGAAATGATATTGATGACTATTCATATCTTTATAAATATCAATATCGTAGAAATGTTTCGGGTTTTATCGGAGCACGTAAGTTTTTTAGAATTGAAGGCGTTCCTGCCGAAAACGAATATAGAGTGCTGGATCTGACCAATCTCGGATATTTCCCCCGCGGTGTAACCGAGCAACGCCTTCCTCTTTCCGACTTACGCCGCAACGGCACATTCAACGAATACGACAACGAAGGCGTTATGCTTACAAGCCGCGTCCCAAATTATGCAAACGACTATATCTATTTGGAATTTCTGCTCGAACCTGATGGAGTGCTCACAAGCGAAGATGTCTTTATTATCGGTTCTTTCAACAACTGGAAGCCCGACCACCGCTGGATTATGTATTTCGACGAAGCAGACCGCTACTACAAACTACGGGCTTGGGTGCGTCGTGGTGTGCATAATTATCTATATGCTACAGGCGAATTCGACTTTTACCGAAACCGTGCAGTGCGCTATTCTACCGACCAATACGAAGGCAACACAAGCGTAAACGACCATTCATTCATCGCATTTGTCTATTATAAAGATGTTGCTTTCGGTGGCTACGACGCAATTATTGCTGCAACAAGGCAGAGTATTAGTAGAAGTTATTGAGGATAAAATGAAAAAGTTACTGTTTTTATTGATTATGCTTACTATTGTTGGATGTTCAGCCAAAGTTGAAAAACGAAAAATTATGCTTGGCAACTATATCGCGGGAAGAAACGTTGCAGTGGAGGATATTCCCGAAATAAAGGCAGACGCTGCTTTGTCGCTTGCTACAAGACTTACTCTCAAATATGATTTCATCGAAAAGCCCGACCGCGACACAATCGCTCAAAATCTCTACAACGAAGGGAAAAAGCCTATCCTTCTCGATATTGCCAGAATAGCAGGTGCCGATGAAGTTGCTTTTATGCGTGCCGACAGATTTATCAATATGCTGCGGGTGGAATTGCTCCTTGTGGACGTTAGCGATACGACAAAACGTCAAAAAGGCGAAGGATTTGCCCATCTGAACTATCGTCGGGCAACCACCGAAAAAACTCTCTTCGACCCATCGTTGCTCACTGCCACCCAAAGAGCATTCGCAGACGCCAAAAACAACAGCAAATTATATTCTAATCAAGTTGGGAATTTAAATGTGAAACCTGCACCAACGCTTGTTCTTACCGGAATTGGTTTTAGCCTGCCAATCGGACTGCGACCCTGGAATTTATACGACACAAGAATTACAACTTCCTTTGCTGCTCTCGAAGAAATTTTCGAAGTTGCAAAAAAATCCAAAGATTTCGTTGCTTACGACCTCGAAACACGGGATAGCTTGTATAGCTTGTTCAAACTTTACGTTGTTGAAAATTATAACTTACCTACTTTAAACGAAATAGACGCACTTCGAAAATTCAACGTTGGATATTTTATTGCCGGAAATTACGAACAATTGCCCGAAGCCGCCGAAATTTCCCTTTCCCTCTATAAAATTAACGAAAATAATGTTGAAAAAATTAAAACAGTTACCGATATATTATATGATGATAAATTAGAAGAAATGAACAAACTTGTTGCAAAATTAGCAAAAAAATTGCTGAATGTGGACGATAATTGATATTTCTGGCATATCAATTGCTAATTATTTAGAGTATGAGAAAAATTATTTACATATTAACATTATTACTGATTGCATCAACCTGCTTGCACTCGCAATCTCTCGTATTTGTGAGAGACGACGTCGATTCCTCCAGAAGCAAGTTCGTTACTGCTACCTACGTATTCAGTATCGATATTGTTGCCGAAAATATCCAAAAATGCACAAACGTTTCATTCGAACTTCGCTATAATAAAACGCAGTTTGTCCGCTTCTCCGAATGGAAACGCGGCGAATTTGGCTCCACTACCAAAACCCTTGTGCTTTCGCTGCCCGATGCCTCTAACGACATCGGCAGATTGGTCGTTAGCTCCGGTATGGACTACACCCGCGACACAAACGCCCCAGACAATCCCAAAGTTGTTAATCTGAAATTTGTCGTGATCCCCGCAGCTCCGCATTTCGACATTGTTACTTTTAGTTTAATCAATCCGCGGATAACTGTCGTTGCCGACGGACAACTGAAACTTCTTGATTTGCCCACTACAAGCATTAGCTACACAATCCATAGCTTCGTTAACGTTTGGCCCGGCGATGCTAACAACGATGGAATAGTTAACCACCTCGATTTTGCCACTGTTTCCTTCTATTTAGGTTTCGGTCCAAATACCAAGCAATTGCGTAGCTTCAAACGCGAGCCCGCAAGCACCCTATGGGCTCCCCAGCCGGTGATTGCCTGGGACACCGCCGCCGCTACTTATGCCGATTGCGATGGCAACGGAGAAGTTAATATGATTGATAATTTGGTTATTTCTTACAACTACGACAAGCAGCATCCCACCGGTAGCATAATTAATTATTCTAATCAGGAAATTGAACTGCCTGCAATTGTTGTCCAAAAATCTACCAGCAGCATCGTTTATCCTATCTATGCAAGCACTTACCAGCCGTATCTGTCGCTTGCCGGTACTATTGAAATCCCTGATTTGAACGATTTCGATGTTCTCGGTATTGAACCTGCTGGACTTTTGGACGGAAACAAAGCTACTTTCTCAATCTGGAAATCTAACCAAAATACAATTGAATTTTCTATCGGCACTGTCAGCAAATCAAACCTTATAAACACTTCTGGTGTCGTTGCTAATTTAGTTTTAGAGCCGAAAAATCCACACCTCAAAATACCTGACGTTACAATCAAAAACCTCAGAGGAATTTCTGCTTTCGGGCATATTTTCGAGCTCTCTGCCTTTACCTCTGTTGCCGAGAAATCCCAAAATCAGGATATATTCTTTTCGAACAATACGTTTTATTTGAATGGTTGCTTCGGAAAATACGATAATTTAGAAATCTTCAATCTATTGGGCGAACTTGTTTATAAAACAGATATTAGAAATTCAACCGCAATCGATCTTGCATCGAAAATTCAGCTGAACGGATTTCTGATTGCTAAATTTAGCAATTCAAAAGAAACAAAAATCCAAAAGATAATTCTTGAATAGGTTATTCTGCCGGATATTTATAATCTGTTACATACCACTGGCTGTCGATTTTTGCAGCGACAAAATTAATTTTTTCCAACCAGTTTAATTCCAAGCTCACAATTGAAATATCTTCTGCAATCGACATTGCTTTGTATTCGGTTACTTTTTTGTTCTGCAAAATACGGCGAACACGCTGAATATCGGTGATTCTTTCGTAGCGTTGCTCGGCAAGGTATTTTGTCTTTTCCGGCGACGCAATAAGCGACATTGCACCGAAAACATTACTGCTGTCGAGTTCGGCTTTGAACAGCATCACAACGCTGAGCGGTGCCCGTTGCGAAAGCTCCACACGTTGCTGGCGTTCCTTTGGTGGTGTTTTGATTACAATTAGCTCGCAGCTTGCAAGCAACATCAAAATCAGCAATATATATGGTTTCCCTCTCACTTCTCGTCAATAAAATTTACTACTTCTGCAATAAGCTTCTCAAGCACCTGATTTGTCCCATCGAATGGATGAGCCGAGTTGAAACCGTGCCCTGCCTTATCCAACAGCAGGAAGCGGAATCTTTCCTTGTTCTTTACGCTATGAGCAAGCTCGTATGCTTCCTTCGGGGTAACAGTTAAATCCTGCTTGCCGTGAATAATCAAAATAGGTTTCTCAACTTTTGCTATAGCCTTTGGCAAATTGTATTTATCAGCATTGAGCAAAATATCTTCAAGATATGAATAATTGAGACGTAATTTCTGTTGCGAGTGAACAAGCTTTAACTCTACGTATCCGTTGTGTCGCCATAAATCTTTCTGACGGTCGGAATATCTATCAAAAGTCGCAATAGGCGATAGCAAAACAAGCTTTTTAATACGTTCGGATAGATTCGCTGTTAAAATTGCTACCGCAGCACCACGAGAATGCCCACAAAGAATAATTTCCCCGTTCCAGTTGTTGTAATCAATTGGTGTTTCTTGCTTTTCCAAAGCTTCGAGAAAATCCTGCACATCCTGCACTTCTCTCGTCACAGTGTTTTGTGCAAAAAGTTCGGAATTGTATATAAGGCGTTCACCATCGACCACAGCAGAAAGCGAGAAATCAAATCGAACAGAAATTATATCGTTCTCAGCTAACTTCTCGCATAAATACGGATAAAATCCCCAATTGCGGTATGCTTTGAACCCGTGAAGAAATAGAAACAACGTCTTTTTTGTTCTATTGCTATTATCTACTATCTCTAAATTTATATCCAGCCCGCTACTATTTTTGAACGAGCTAATAATAGTACTCATTTCAACTAACAGTTTTTAAAATTCTATTCCAGCGAATATTCGATATTTTTTCAATCAAATTATATGGACGCTCATAGGCATCTTTAATTTCCCACGACCAATAAATAATGAGTGGTTTGCCAAGCACATTGTCGTAAGGAATAAATCCCCAGTAACGGCTATCAAGACTAAAATCGCGATTGTCGCCTATCCCAAAGCAATAGTCTCGCTGAACTGTGTATTTATCAGTAGGTTTCCCGTTGATAATGATTTGATTGCCATCCACTTTCAAATCGTTCCCTTCGCGTTTAATAAAAATATCCCACTCTTCTAAATTATCGAGCGTCAGATCTATTACATCGCCTTTCTTAGGTATGCGGATAGGTCCGTAGTTGTCGTGTGTCCAGTTGCGTCCTTTTGGAAAAGTGCGAAGCGTTTCCATCGGGTCGCGAAAAGCGTTGTTTGTTACAACCGCATTAGGTGGCAGTTTTTGCTCAACTCCGTTTACGTAAAGCACATTGTTTATGATTTGCAAAGTATCGCCGGCAGTAGCAACGCATCGCTTCAAATAATACTGAAATTCCGAAGCTTCCACTTCGTCGCGATAACCTGGGAAAATGAACACAATTACGTCGTTCTTTTCTGGCTTGCGAAGTCCGGGAAATTTATAAAAAGGCAAAGGTATATTCACAAACGGTATTATTTGTGGAGTAGATGGCCCAAAAATCAACTTATTTACAAAAAGAAAATCGCCTGTGAGAACTGTCTTTTCCATCGACCCTGTTGGCACAACAAACGATGCAATAAGCAACCCGTTGATTATCATCACAAAGATAATCGCTCCAACAATTGTTTTGATCCAAGAAACAACATGTTCGGCAAAAGTTTGTGGCTTCTTTTTATTTGCTTTGTAGTCCTTGTATCTACGATAAGCAGAAAAAATGAAGTTTTTCATAATTTATTCCAATTAATTATTCTTTATCAATACTTAGAACAGCAAGAAACGCTTCCTGCGGTATTTCTACATTCCCTACCTGCTTCATACGCTTCTTGCCTTCCTTTTGTTTCTCAAGTAGTTTGCGCTTTCGCGAAATGTCGCCTCCGTAACACTTTGCAAGCACATTTTTGCGAAGTGCTTTGACATTTGTCCGAGCTATAACTTTCGAACCAATTGCCGCCTGAATTGCAACTTCGAACATTTGCCGCGGTATCAGGTCTTTAAGCTTTGTGCAAAGCTTTTTGCCCCATTCGTAAGCTTTCGAACGATGAACAATCGAGGACAGCGCATCCACCTGATCGCCGTTTATTAATATATCCAGTTTTACAAGGTCGCCCGCCTTGTAATCACTAAATTCATAATCGAGCGAAGCATATCCGCGTGAGGTTGATTTCAGCTTGTCGTAGAAATCGAAAACTACTTCCGCAAGAGGCAGTTCCCAACTCATATCAACCCGGTCGGCAGAAAGATAGTGTGTGTTGATAAGTGTGCCGCGTCTATCCATACACAGTTTCATTATGTTACCGATATACTCGCTCGGAGTTATGATTTGCGCTTTGATGTATGGCTCTTGTATCTCTTCAATTTCAACCGGACTTGGCAATTGTGCCGGATTTTCGATAAATATCTCTTCGCCATTTGTCTTGATTACTTTGTAGCGAACGTTTGGAACAGTCGTAACAATGTTCTGATTGAATTCTCGCTCAAGCCGTTCCTGAACTATTTCCATGTGCAGTAGTCCAAGGAAACCGCAACGGAAGCCAAATCCCAGAGCACTCGAAGTTTCCGGCTCGTATTGAATTGCTGAATCATTGAGCGACAATTTTGCCAGCGATTCGCGTAAATCTTCGAAATCATCCGAATCTGCCGGATAAATTCCAC
>CALGXJ010000039.1 GCA_937936035.1 Eximiradius proteiniborus | reverse complement strand
AAATAATAATTTTAACAGATAACAAATTTTCTACTCTTTATATTAAGGCACCATATTCTAATTCAAACTTTGCCGATATTTTTTGCAAAGAAAGAAGTCTTTATTTTTTGGATAAAAGCCTGGGGCAAATTATTCAGTACTATCTTTTGAAACCCGATGAAAATTATAAACTGGGAGATCCGGAGCTTTTGCTCGAAAGAGCAATAGTGGCCAACGCTATTGCCCTTGATGAAAACTTGTGGCTTTTGGACAAAAAATCAATTTTAAAATTTAAAGAAGGGCAATTAAAAGAAAAAATTGAACCGAATGTTTTTCCAGATGCCGATGGTTTTTCAAAAATTTACACTGCTTCTTCTCTGCCCTATCTTTTTATTTTAGAGCCTGCCAAAAAAAGAATTTTAATTTTTGAAAAGTCGGGAAAAATTTTCAAACAAATTTTCAGCGAAAAATTTAATTCTCTTTTGGACTTTGCGGTTTCGGAAGACGGCAAAACAATTTTTATTTTGAACGGTTTAACTCTTTATAAAATTCAAATTTAAAAGAAAAAGGGGGGCATTTGCCCCCTTATTTCTTGAATGCTGCAAAAGAAAACCTCACCATTTGGGTCATTCGCGGACCCAAAAGAGGATGTCTATTTACCGCGTCCGGAGAAACAAATACGTCTTCTTCGCTGACAAATACAACCTCTTGTAGCTCAGAATCTACAGGAAGAGGGTTGTCTGTGAGTTGATAAAAAATAGGGGTATCTGAATTGGACAGAAAGACTGGAAAAACCGTGGCTATGTCTTTGATTTTTGGATTTTCCGAAATGAAGATTGCCGGGTCTCGCCATCTCACGCCGGGTAAACTTACTCCCAATTCCTCCTTTATTTCTCTCTGTAGCGTTTCCCACAGCACTTCTTTGAACTGAGACAAACGTTTCAGTTGTTCCTTTCTTGGCCAGATATCCTGCCACTCCACTCCTCCGCCGGGCAATCCCCAGCGAGAGGAATATTTTGCTCTGACAAGCAGGATTTTGGGGGTGCGTCCTTTTGCAATAATGCCTGCAAAGACGCCCCACCTCAAATCGGCCATTCCCCTTTCGTGCAACATCTTTCTTCGCCTCCTTTTGAGATTAAAGAACTTTCTAAATTATATCATAAAAATAAAATTTGTAAAGCCCTCAAAAAAATATAATCATTACAATTAAAAGCGGGGCTTGCGCCCCGCTTTTTCATCGTCTCGGGAAAATCTTTACATTGCCGGTTTTTTCTTTGTCTTTTTCAGGATGTAATAAGTACCGCCTGCAATTAACAATACAACTACCAGCCAGAACCATCCGGAACCCGAAATTGTCTCCCAAAGACTTGCCTTCATTGTTTCCGGCGTAATTTTTTCAGCAGGTTTTTCTCCTACTTCACCGGAAGGAATTTGAACTTCGGGCGAAACTTCGGGACCTAAAGTTTCCGGAGGTAAAGTTGTTCCCGGAGGTAAAATTTCTCCTTCTTGGTCGATAATTCTTCCCAAAATTCCACGTAACCTTGCCCTATCTTCAGTTAAATCGGGCATCCTTAAATTCAATTCGGGACACATTATCATATTAATCCAGCGCAAAGTTGTTTTATAGACATAACCCGTCGGAACTTTTTCGCTGTCGTGTAATCCTGCCTCAACCCAAGGTTTCAAGACTTCATCTTTGTATTTTAATTGGAAGGCATTTACCCATTCCATTGTTTGAGCATCGTAAATTCCGGTAACGGGTAATTTGGCTCCCATTTCAATATTCAAGAATTCTTGCAGTTTTTTCACTTCTTCTGGATCATTTTGAGCTCCGTACTTTATGTACTTTGTCATATAAATTTCGCAGGTTGCAATACCGGCAACTTGTCCTGTAAATTTGGCGCTCACATTCTTTGCGCCGTTCATTGAAAGAGTGCAAGTTAAATTAGTTCCGGTGCAATCTCCGCTCCAGCCGGCAAATTGAGTGACGGATGTTGGCTTGGCAGTTAAAGTAACGGTGCTGTTTGGCGAATAATAAGCCGAACAAACATTCGGACAATTGATTTTGCCATCAGCACTTTCAACATTGCCGGTTCCTTCAACCGTCACATTTAGCCAGTAAAACAATCCTCCGCCTCCGCTAAATCCAAGAAGTGCCGGAGACGGGCTTGGCGTTGGAGAAGGACTTGGTGTCGGAGTTACGCACACATCGCCTTCATCAATTGATTCGTCACAATCATCATCTATTTCGTTGCAAACTTCTGTTGCTCCGGGATTAATATTTGGATTTGTGTCATCACAATCAGTGTTGTCTGAAACATAACCTTCTGGTTGTTCAACTGAACTTGTGCTGTTTTCCGGATCACCATACCCGTCGCCGTCAGCATCGCGATACCACGTGGTTTCATTTTGGCAACTTGCTGAACAGCCATCACCATCTTCATTATTTCCGTCATCACACACTTCTCCATCGTCTGAATATCCATCGCCGCAATATGGAAGTGCGATATGTTCACACTTACAATTACTTAAACAAATGTCAGTTGTATATTGATCATCGTCATCACAATCAGCATCACTTTCACATTCGGCATTACATCTTGTTTTATCGCAAGCGTGAGTTATCTCTAATTCTCCTTCGCTTGGTTCAGAACAAGTGCCGGTTGGCTCCTGACAAACAGAAATAAATGCCGCCCTGTAATCCCAAGTAAAGGGATTACAATCAGGGTCGTTTTCACAAGTAGCAATGCCAAGAATATTATTAAGAGAACAATCTACCGCAGTGCCGGCAACGCAAGTACCTGTGCCTGTATCACAAGTTTCTGTGCCATTACAATATAGACCATCATCACAATCCGCATCAATTGTACATTCTGGGATAGGAAAAAATGGAATGTCTCCGGCACCGGTGTCAGGCCAATCAACCTTATTACTCTTTGGATCCGGTTGTTGGTTAATATTATTTTCATTATCATCGGTGCCCCACCAAACAGATTTTATTACCCCACCAAAATTAGATAATTTTATACTCATATCAAGATTTTTCCCATCAATGCGATAATCTAATATATTAGGATCAGATACAATAATGCAATCAGTTAATTTCTTATCAAACGGGTCGCATTGATATATTACCGTTGGCTGAGAGCCATGTCCTTCTTTCTTATAAACAACTACTAAATATTCATAATTATAAATACTTCTTCCGGTAACGTAGGCATCTTTTTCTTTATCAAGAAACCATTTATAGAGAGTGTCGTTAGTATTAGGATTATCCTCCAAATTCATTCTTAAATATAGATAGTTTGTATCTAAAGCATAATAGGTATTCAACACATCTCTTTGGTTCTTTTTACAATCATTAGTATCCTCATCTAATAAATTCCACGAACTTGGCCAAGTTGTTGCTAAAACTTCTGACTTTACCCTACTCAACAGAAAGCCGATGCCGCTCAAAATCATCGCTGAGATGACTAAAAGCGATAGTGAAATTTTTCCGTAAATTGTTGTTTTGTTATGCATAATATTTTTTTATTTTTTGACCTTTTTTACTTTTGGCATTTGCCAAAAGTTTTATACGACCTTTTTAAATTTTATCAGAATTAAATTTATATGTCAAGCTAATTATTTTGCACAACCCAAGCGGTTGCCCCCACAAGGAAGGGACAAATAGCTTGGATTGTTTACCAAAGCGAAATATACTGCGGTTCTAACTTGTAAATATCCACTGAAATATAACCAGTGTTATTGGGATAATAAATGTCGTAGATTACAAATTCAAAAGTTGCTGACGTTTCTGTTCCGATAAGTTCGTAGTAGTAAATATGGTCTGAATTGAAAGCGCCCCAATCTACAAATTCGCCATTCACTTTCAAGTCGAGCAAATTCTCTCCCCAACTTTCATACTGCTCAACTCCATTAATCCATCCTTGAGTGCCGTCATAGTTTGTACTATATTCTGCGTCAAAGTTAACATGACAACCTTCTTGATTGCATGCCCATGCTGTTCCGTATGCTTTTAAATTGTATTTAGCGCCATTTTCAAATGTAGTACTTGCTGTCACTGGTGTATCGCCATTAGCTGGAACTTGAACAGTTTCTTTTAATACCCAATCATCGCCAATGTATTTTTTGCCATCTAATAATCCATCTTCCCAATCCTCATGCCAAGATTCAATGACGCTTTTTGAACAACCGAATTTGTAATGGCCCTCCATTTCAAAGCCAAGTGTTTGTGTTACTGTATTAAGAATCTGTTCACAAGAGCAACCGTAAGTGTATTCCATCGTAAATTCAGAGGTCGTAGTAGAAAAGTTAGTTTTTCCTCCTTTACCGGTTTTTGAAATCAGGGTAACAAAAT